>NZ_DLLH01000043.1:0-3203 GCF_002476655.1 Treponema sp. UBA7567 | reverse complement strand
CGCTCATTGCCTCCGGCAACTTTCGCCCGGCGCATCCGGCGCAGAATTTTCCGTTCATAAAAAATCTATTCTCTAAAATTCATTTTGCCCATTCAGTATTTTTAAAGTTAAAATCTTCGCCAAGAGCGGGCTTTAATTCTTCAAGCCAAAATCTGTCATCAATTTTTTTATTATCAAACATCCTGCCCAAATGTCTGTCCGCCCTTACACCTTTTCCATGAAAATCGCTTCCAGCAGTGACAAACATCCCAAGTTTTCTGGCAATTTCTTCAAGATGGTAACAATGGCTTTTTCTTGCTCCTGGATGCCAGGCTTCGAGCCCCATAACTCCTGCCGCATGGATTCTTTCAAGCTCTTCTTCAAGCCTTGCGATTCCTAAAAAAAGCGAGCATGGATGGGCAATTACAGGAATTCCGCCCGATGTTTTTATAGCTTCCACCGCAGTTTCGAGATTTTCGCCAGTATGGTTTACATACCATTTTTTTCCGTGTCCAAAAAAACGGTCAAATGCCTCCTGGCGGTTGCGGACAATTCCTTTTTTTACCAAAAAATCCGCAAAATGAGGACGTCCAATCTGGCTTGCAGTAAAATTTGACTGAATCTCTTCAAGAGTAAAATCGTAACCGTCTTCGTTCATTTTTCTGACAATTTCAGAATTCCGGTTAAAGCGTTCTTCCGTCAGATAGTCAATGGTATTTTTTAGTTCTTCACTTTTACGGCGCAATCCCAAACCCAAAAGATGAAATTCGCCTTCTGGCCAGGCAACTGTAATTTCAATTCCAGGAATAAAATTCACTCCAGTCTCCAAACAGACCTTTGCAGCATCGTTCAAGCCGTCAACAGTGTCATGGTCGGTCAAAGCCCAGACCGTAAGTTTTTTTTCAAAAGCATATCTGGCAGAATCGGCAGGAGAAAGTATTCCGTCAGATGCAGAAGAGTGGCTATGTAAATCAATCATTCTTTTAATATAGCACAAATTAAATTTTTTTAGAATTAAACCCTCTCAAATGATTTTTTTTGAAAATATGATTTAGTCAGTTAATTTTTTCATCAAAATATGCTAAATCTTAAAGAACTTATTATAAATTTGGATTATAATTGAATTATAAAACCTGTATTCAATGGGAGAAAATTTATGCCAAAAGTGATGCAATACAATAAAGGTTCAATCATTTATTTTGCAGGAGACCGTGACGACAGGGTTTTTATTTTGCAAAAAGGCTGCGTAATAATTTCCACAACAGACATAGAGACAAATCTTCCTGTTACAGAACAGATAAAAAACGGCGAATTTTTTGGAGTAAAATCGGCGTTGGGGCATTTCCCGCGTGAAGAAACAGCTACGGTTTTAATCGATTCTGTTTGTCTTTCGCTGACAGTTCAGGAATTTGAGACAATATTTTCTTCAAACAAGACTTTGATTTTAAAAATGCTGAGAGTTTTTTCAAACCAGTTAAGAAAAGTTCATTCTCAGATTGAAGAAATTCTAAACAAAGGACAAGACATAAACCGCCAGAGCGGACTTTTGGGTGTAGCCCAGGCTTTTTTTCATGACGAAAAATGGCGCAGCTGTGCAGATGTTTGTTTAAGATATTTAAAATACTATCCAAATTCAGCAGACGAAAATGCAGTCAAAAAAATGTTCATAACAGCGGATGCAAGGGCAAAACAATCCCAAAGCCTTGCTTTTGACGACGGAACAGAAAATATTTCTTTGAACGACAAATCCTTAAAAGTTTTTGAACTTCCGGCATTTGCACGTTTTGCAAAAAAATATTCTCCTGGACAAGTTATCATAAGCGAATTTGAACCTGGAGAAAGCTTTTATCTGATTCAAAAAGGCACAGTCCAGCTTGTAAAATGTGTAAACGGTCAAAATAAAAATCTGGATATTCTAAAACCTGGCGAATTTTTTGGAGAAATGGCGATTTTGGACAATTCTCCGCGCTCAGCAACATGTCTTGCAGTTGGAAACGTCCAGTGTCTGGAATTTAACAAGTCAAATTTTGAACTTTTAATCACCGGAAATCCGCAAATTGCACTTAATATTTTAAAACTTTTCTGCAAACGCATTTATGACCAGAAAAGGCGTTTTAAGATTCTGGTAATTCAAGATACTCAGGCGCGTATTGCAGATGTTTTTTGCATGCTCGACGAAATGAATCCACCGGCAAACCCAAACGAAAAACAGCGCAGATTTAATGTTACAATCCAAGAGGTGGCTCATTGGGCGGCGCTTCCTGTTGCAAAGACAACTGACGAAATAAACCGTTTTGCATCTTCAAGAAAAATCGAAGTTTTTGAAAATAATATTATTGTAAACAATATTGCCGACATGAAGCGAATCGTAGACACTAGAGCAACAAGCCGGCAGTAATTTTAAATTTCGCAGTCGCAGACCAGTTCGACAGGACAATGATCGGATCCAAAAATTTCGGTATGAATTGCAGCTCTTTTCATCTGAGCTTTTAAAGAATTGCTCACTAAAAAGTAGTCGATGCGCCAGCCTGCATTTTTTTCGCGTGCATGAAAACGGTACGACCACCAGCTGTAAATATTTGCTGCCTCAGGATAAAAAAATCTGAACGAATCAGTAAAGCCTGACTCAAGAAGCTGAGTCATTTTTGAGCGTTCTTCATCGGTAAAACCGGCATTGTGCCGATTTGAAGCAGGATTTTTTATATCGATTTCTTTGTGGGCAACATTCAGGTCGCCGCAGACAATTACGCCTTTTTTTTGAGAAAGAGTTAAAAGATAATTTTTAAAATCATCTTCCCAGCGCATGCGATAATCAAGGCGTTTTAATTCGGTTTGAGAATTTGGAGTGTAAACTGTTACAAGAAAAAAATTTTTGTATTCAAGAGTTATTACGCGGCCTTCGGTGTCGTGTTCAGGAATTCCAATTCCGTAAAGAACCGAAACCGGCTCGTATTTTGTAAAAACTGCCGTTCCGGAATAGCCTTTTTTTTGAGCATAGTTCCAATATTGAAAATATCCAGGCAAATCCATTTGAATTTGCCCTTCCTGAAGCTTAGTTTCCTGCAGACAAAAAAAATCTGCATTCAAAGAATTAAACTCTTCGTAAAAATTTTTGCTAGTAACAGCGCGAAGTCCGTTAACGTTCCAAGAAATAAATTTTAAATCCATAAAAAAATTATATAATAATTTTTGCAGACGCAAAAGCGCACGGCCGGGCTTGCAGC
>NZ_DLLH01000080.1:0-8899 GCF_002476655.1 Treponema sp. UBA7567 | reverse complement strand
CAATCGTCATCGTGACGAAGCTCGAAAAAGCATTAAAACAGCTTTCGTCATTTTTGATTTTTCAAGGCTTACAAATTCCGTATTTTTCCATTATAATTTTTGATTAAGAAGCGGGGAATATCGTGATTCAATTACAGTTCGTAAATTTTAAGCGTGGTTCGTATATCACAGTCGAAGGACGTCCTCAAAATAATATTTTTTATATTATTCAGTGCGGAAATGTACGCGTTCACAAGGAAAATTCGATCCCAGGCCAAAAAGAAGAAATACTCGGCCCAGGAGACTTTATCGGCGTAATTTCCTGCATGTCGAACCATTCGCAGGTGGACACAGTGCTTGCGCTTACTGACGTTGTCTGTATTTCTGTCCGGCGCGAGCAATATCCTGAGCTTATCGAAAAAAACACTCCAGTCGCTATGAAAATTATCCGCACTTTTGCAAACAGAATGCGGCTTTTGAACGACACTCTCGTTCTTGCAACCTTAAATAATTCAGCTTCTCAAAGTCCTGAGCAGATTTACAGGGTTGCTTCGTATTACGACAAGATGAATAAACCGAGTATTGCGGTCTTTGCTTATTATCAATATGTAAAGGCAAATCCGGCCGGCATAAATGTTCTTCTCGCAAAGACAAGATTCAACGCATTAAGAGCTAAAAGCCGGGCTGTTTATTTTGAATCTAATCAAGACTTGCTCAGAAAATACCCAAAAGACACGATGATTATGGCGGAACAGCAGAGCGGAGCCGACATGTTCATAATTCAGTCTGGACGCGTAAAAATTTCAAAAGTTGTCGACGGCTCGGAAGTTACGCTTGCAATTCTAAAAAAAGGCGACATGTTTGGAGAAATGGCTCTCCTCGAAAACAAACCTCGCTCTGCCTGCGCAATCGCCGAAGAAGATTGCACACTCATGACCGTAAACCGCTCCAACTTTAACCAGATGGTTCAAACCCAGCCGCAGCTTATTGCAAAACTAACAACAACTTTGGCAGAAAGGCTTTTTCAAACGCAAAGACAGCTTTTGAACAGCCAGATTCGCGACCCAATCAGCAAAATGACCGATATGCTCGCTCTTCAGATTGAAAAGGCGCGGGTTGCAATCGATCAAAAAAACAAAACTTCGTATCAGACAGATTTAACTCCTTTGGATATTGCCACTATGTGCGGGCTTAGCCAGGACGAAAAAAACATCTTTGTTCCGAAATTTTCACTTTCGCCGGTTATAAAGCTTTCGCCTGAAAACAAAATTTTTGTTCCAGATTGTCTTGAACTTATAAAACAAAGTGCCTTTATCCGAAAACAGCACAAGGAACGTTGATTTTTATGAAAAAAAACAGTTTTTTTGCATTCTGCGTTTTTGCTTTTTTTACCTGCACCGCATTTTGTTCAGCACTTCCGAAAGGGTACGGCTCAATTGAGCTTGGAATGAGCGTTGACGAGGTAAAATCCGAGCTAAAAAAGAACACCGACTTTGGCTATCGCGGCGACAGAGATGTAAGCCTTTCTCCAAAAACAAAGCAGGTTTTAATCGAAACAGACGCTTCCAAAAACGCTTATTCTTTTTTTACGCGCTGCTGGTTTCAGTTTGTTGATGATAAACTTTTTTCTATTACGCTCAATTTAAACGAAAAAAAAATCGACCACGCCTCAGTTTTTACAAGCCTTTCTAAAAAATACGGAAATCCATCTTTGATAAGCCCGAAACGCTCAGCATGGCAAGATAATTTTGTAATTATGAGCCTTGAACGTCCGCTTACATTAAAATATATCGATAATGCAAAATTCAATAAAATGCTCAGCGAAAGCAATGTTCAAAGAACAATCGAAGAAAAATCGAAAGATGAATTTTTAGAAAGCCTTTAAGCCTTATTCTGGCAGAGAAACTTTATCGCCCGTCTTTATTCCATTTTCTTCAAACCAGCCCTTTGGAACTTCGAGCGCATATCTTACGCTTACTGTGCTTGTTACAGAAGAAAGAGAAAACGGCGTCATATCAAAAATATCGCGGATTGTGCCTGCGCTGTCGATGTATGCAATCGAAAGAGGATGCGGCGTATTCTTCATCCAAAAACTCAAAATCTGGTCGCGCTCAAAAACAAAAATCATTCCTGTCCCTGCCGGAATATTTTTGCGCTCCATAAAACCGCGGCTGCGCTGCGCCTGAGTTTTTGCAACTTCCGCAAGAACACAAACCTGCCCGCTTTTCTGCGTTGTCACCGTTAATTTTTGAACAGGCAGTTTCTGCGCACAAGAAAAAAATGAAAAAATAAAAATATTTGCAGCCAAAAACAGCATTGTTTTTTTCATTTCTATACGTCCATTTTCAACAGTTCCGCAGCAGCAAGCTTGTCGTTTGGATCATATTCAAGCACAGTCTGAAAATACGCGGCAGCGTCCGAAGGTTTACCTTCTTTTAGCGCCAAATATCCCAAATTAGAAATAATTTTTGTATTTTCAGGTTCGATAGAAAGCGCCGTCTGCAAAGCTTCTTTTGCTTTTGGCAGATTCCGCTCTTCCATAAAGCAGATTGCAAGCTCATTGTAGGTGTCGGCCCGTTTTCCGCCTTCGAGTGCAAGAGCTTTTTCAAAGGCTTTTTTAGCATCTTCGTATCTTTTCTGCTGTCTTAATCCCCAGCCAAGCATGAACCACGCATTCCAAACCGCAGGATTTTTTTCCAAAAAGACACGAATTTCATCAAGGCCTTTTTCAACTTCGCCCTTATTTATAAAATCGTAAGCAGCCTTAAAATGATCATCTTCCATATTGCGGTTGCTGATTTCATTTAACAGTTCCTGGGCGCGATTCTTTTTATAAAGTCCATTCTCACCCATTTCATCGTCTGTCATTTCGCAAGTCAGCGCCAAATAAGTTTCAAAACAGCTTTTTGCTTCTTTAAAGTTATGCTTTTTAAGATAATAAAAACCTGCATTAAAAAAAGCGTCTGGAACAGCCGGCTCTGCATCCATCGCCTGTCTGTAATAAAAAAGCGCGTCAGCATCGTAAGCATCGGCATCGTCATAAAGACCAGAAGTCCTGTACGAATCCGCACGCTGATCAAAAAAGAGAGCCGTATTCAAAATTGTCGCAATATCTTCCGGATCAAAGCCACGAAGAGAAGCGTAAATTTCTTCCGCCAGATCGTAATCCTGATTTTTTGTCTTTAAAATCGCCGCTTCAGTCAGTTCTTTTTTCAAATTCGGGCGCGCCTTCCCAAGAATCGAACGGTAATACAAAATATTTTTATTGTCGCTGTCGTAAGCCATAACAGTAAGCAAACCTGCAAGAATCTGCTCTTCCGTCAATTCTTTCATATTAAAAGTTCCAGGATCATCCTTTTCTTTTTTTTGCACAGGAAGAGGAATTGTCGGATCGATCGGCATTGCCTTTTGAGTAAAATGAAAATCTTCTGGCAATTCAATAAAATAAACTGATTCAAGTGGATCTGTCGGTTTCATAAAAATATTTCCTTGTAAAAACTTAATTTTTAAATTCGGGTGGCTTTTTTACTTCGTAAAAAAACGGGCTTTTCGGGGTTCCGCTACCGCTCCATTGCTACGCTGCGCTTAGACGCAACGGCATTCGCCGCCCCTGCAATCCCTGCCACATAAGCAACTTTTTTAAGCGTTTCCATTTGTTTCTGGCTGATTTGCCTGCATTTTTTCAGTCTGTACAGAAACATTTTGCGCCGTCTGTCCTGGCTGAGAATTAGCAGGAGAATTTTGCTTTTGAGCCGCCATTTTTGCCTGCATTGCCTTTTGCTGGGCAATCTGGTCGCTTGCAGAAAGCTGAGTTTTTCTTACAGCCGTCAGAAAATTATTTACATGCAATTTATAAGAAAGCGGAACAGTTTTATCCGCAAATGCTATACTGCAGGCAACAATATCTTTTCTTCCTTCAATCACTTCCGAAGAAACAATCACACCGTTAAGGGTTATAACTTCGTTTGGGTCTTCAAATTCAAGCCTAAGCTGAGCAGGTTTATTCGTCAAAAATTGAGAAAGTCCCAAAAGTATAATTTTTGCCCCGGAAAAAGATAAATTGCGTACAATACAGTGGCGCGGAACGTTTTGAATTAAAACAATCGCCTCTTCACGAACAAGCCCGAGCTTGCGTTTAGAATTTTCGTTAATTAAAATTCTTTCTTCACGACGACGTATAGCATTTGAATTTGCCTCAAGAAGACGACCGACCGCTTCAATTAAATCATCTGGCGGACGCTGGTTAAAAGCAATCGTAATTACGGCAAGCTCCGACGAATTCATATACGGAACAATATTTGTAACATGTCCAGCAACAAAAAAACTCATCACATCATTTTCGGTTTCAAGAAAACAAAAGCGCAAATTTATGCCGGAAGTTGACTGGTCAGAAAGAGCTTTAAAAGCGCCGCCTTTTGCGCCGACAATAATCTTAGCCTGCAAAAAAGATGTCGAATTTATGATGCAAGGCCATTGTCCGCGATTACATTTTATATAAATTTGCCGAGGGTCAAGACCAAGCGCACGAATAATATCTTTCGTAAAAGTAATTTCTGTATCCCGATATTGGTCATAAAACCGCTGTAACTGCTGAGTTGTTGCAACACCCATAGATAAAACTATACTTTATAAAAAAATCACCGTCAACTTAAAAGACTGTTTTATTTGCCACTGTCAAAAAAACCAAAAAAAGCCGCGCATTTTGTAAAATTTCGGTACAAAAGCATATTTTTTCCATTAACAAAAAGACTTGATGAACTTCCGCCGTCAAACTCAAGTCCGTCCGCAGAACCTGCGAATTTAAGGATTTTTGCACATTCTCCGTAAGAAAGGCCCTTGCTTAAAAAAATTCTTTCGCCTTCAACAACAAGCAAAAAAAGCGTCTTTCCATCAGAAGAAATTCCTGCCGCCGTTCGGCTGTTTCTGCTTGAATACAGAAATTCGATTTCTTCATTATTCTTTAAAATTTTAAAAAAACCGCCAAAAATGTAATCAAATTCTTCAATGCTGTTCAATTCATTTTGATTTGCAATAAAAGCCTTTAAGCTTCCGTCTTTTTCAGTTTTAAAACCCAGCGCAGAATATCGTCCGTTTTTTTCAGAAAATACCTGCCCTTGAATTTTGTAAATTCCAACAATTTTGCGTTTAGAAAAAAAACGACCTTTAAACGGCGCTGTATTTATCGAAACAAAACTTCCAGACTTTTTGGCAAAACTCGCAGCGGAGATTCCTTTTTCGAGTTCATTTTTTTTAGAAGGATAAGCGGAAATTTTTAAATTTCGCGAGCTAAGCTCTACTTTTACAAGATGATATCGAAGAGGAACTTTTTTATTTTCAAACAAAAAATATTCCGAAAACGAATTTATTTTTTTCCATTCTATTTTTTCAGGAATATAAGAAGATTCATCAAGCTCAACAAAAGGCTCGTTTTTTAACGAAGAAAGAGAACTACAGCCTGTAAAAAAACAAAAGGCTGCGCAAAAAAGAAAAAAATATGTCTTTCTAAGATTCATTAACTTAAGATTCATTTTTGAAAAAAAGACGGCGGTTTCAAATTTTCTGTCAAATCGCCATTTTTTTTATTTAGAATGGATAAATCTCTGAGGAGGCGTTACAGTCCAGATTGCCCGAACCACAGTATCGCCGATATTTACAAGCGTATGCGGCGAATTTGCAGAAAACGAAACGCTGTCGCCTGCCTGAAGTTCATAAACAAAATTTTCGTAATGAAGCTGGCACTTACCTTCTAGGATATATCCGATTTCTTTTCCTAAATGTCCGTAAGAGCCACGATAAGTTTTTGCGCCAACAGGAATTGTAATTTCGTAAGATTCAAGCGCGTGCTGACCGTCATTTTTTGACGTTCCGGCAATTTCTTCGTAAAGAATATCACCTTCAACAATCTGCCTACGCTCATTTTTATGGGTAACTTCAACTGGACGGGTTTTATGATATTCCTCAAACAAAAATTCAAGGTTTATGTCAAGAACATCTGCAAGTGTCAAAAGAGTATCAATCGCAGGACTCACTTTATTTCTTTCAATCTGGCTTACAAGACTTTCCGAAACTCCGGCTTTTTGAGCGACAGCTTTTAAGGTAAGTCCGCTCCGCTCCCTGACTGTACGGATTTTTTCTCCAAAGTGATATGGAATTTTCTTTCCGTCCTGAGGGCTTTCTGAATTATTAGTCTGCTTTTGCAAAAGTGTCATTATTCTGTTTCTCCCGATTCTGTTCCATTACAAAGCGAATAAAATGATCTTCCAAAGTTCTGTGCGGTCCTTCAAGGTTCAGCCTTTTTCGCGCCTGAGCATTGTCGCGCCGGATTGAATATTGACTGTAAAAATCTTTATAATCGCCGCTTACATCGGTCTTTACTTTTTCGCCTAAGAATTTCGAAACTTCATCTCGTCCGATTGAACCAATTCCTTTTTCCCTGAGCAGACGTTTTAATTTTTGAATCTGTTCGTAAGAAATCCCAAACAAAAACTCTTCCATCGCCTGGCTTACTTCCGGAATTTCAAGCTGGGTGCGGATAAATTTGCTCCAAACTTCATCCATTTGGAACGAGAACATTATCAATTCGCTTGTTCCCATCATCGTTCCAAAAGCCGGGGCCAACGTCCGCCTAGCCTTCCATACGCTTGTCAAAACAGGAGCAATGTCCGAAATATTCTGATCCGCCCTGTGTTCCCACAAAAGAAGGAGAGAAGTCGCAAGTTGACGTCTAAAATCCACATTCAAAGAATCGTCTTTTATCAAATTCAAGTAAACGTCTTCCGCAAGAAGCAAAAACATCATAGAAACTGTTTCGTCTTTAAATGCCTGAATCAATTTGCTTGAAATTGCAATTTTTTCCGGTTCAGTCTTTTCAGTCGAATCAAGTTTTGTCTTTAATTCCATGCTGTTGTTTACTTTTAGCGCAAGTTTTGCAAGCGAAGAAAAAGTATGCAGTTTTGCCGTCAAAAATCCTTTTCCCAAAGTTGCCTTGCTTGGAAGCTGGATAAAAGTTTTTCCATAATCCGAATCAATGTCAACAAGAAGTTCAATAATATCCTGTGGAGTCCGGGTTTCTGAAGTCAAAGTTACCCTGGAAAGCAATGAAGGAAATTCTGCAATTGCAACTGCAAGCCTCTTTAAGTCCGCCATTCTCTTGTCAAAAATTTCCTTATGCTGCGGAGAATAGAGCGCAATTCGCGAATTTAATTCATCGCAGAGAACCTTTTGATTTTGTGTCAGAACGACAATTCCGCTTTCTTCTGTTTCTTCGCCCATTTCCTGAGTATCCAAAAACTCGCTTAAATCGATTGAAGTAAAATCACTTTCTGTAAAGTCTGACTGCATATCTTTATTATTTTCCAATTTTTTTTAGTATATCACAGATTGTTCTAAATTCAACAAATGAAAATTCCGATATAAAAAATATGAAAAAGCTTGCATTTTCTTTTTTTCTAACAATTTATGGATTTTTCGGAATTTTTGCTCAGACACCAGCAGAACAAAGCTCATTTCTCTTAATAACCGAAAGCGACCTTCGTCTCGTTTACGAGAACAATAAAAATTTTGAAAATGCAGAAGGGTACCATCTTTATATAAGAAAAAAGCCTGGAATTGAATCAATAATGCTCACAGAAACAACAAAAGATCCGTCAGGAACACAGGACAATTACGCATACCGCGCTCTCGAATACAATTCAATAAACGGCGACGAGCTCCGCTATTTAAACGGCAAACCTCTAAAATCAGAATTTGCAAAATATTCTCTCATCGACTCAACGCCTCAGCCAGACGAGCAGTTTGGGCAAGCCTTTCATATTTATATTCCGTCAGAAATCGAGTACGGTTACGAATGGTCGCGCCACGGAAAATTAAAAATCAGCCGCGGAACATTCATCAATATTCGCAGTTTTTCAAAAAAATACGGCGACTACACAGGAACATTTTTGGACAACCCTTTTATGTTCGATCTCGGAAAAATTCCAGAAAAAAAAGCTGAGCTTCCAGCAAAAAAACAAGAACCTGCTTCTCAGCCTCTGCCAGAACCAAAAGAACTGCCGCCGCCAGTCAAAGAGCCGATTGTGCTTACAGACGACTACAACCCGGCTGCAGCCGCAAGTTTTAACGACATTGCAAATTTTAACGGCGGACAAATGTGCTTTTCAAAAGGTCCGGATTCAATTGTAGACGACATAACTGCAAGTCTTGAAAGAATTTCGAAAAAAAACAAGGTTGACGTTGTTTTTGCAATCGACACAACAGGCAGCATGAAAGATGACATTCAAAAACTCCGTGATGAATGGATTCCCCGTCTGACAAAGCAGATAAAACAATTTGGAGATTTTAGAATCGGACTTTTACTTTACCGCGACTACAACGACACTTACCGGCTCATGGGACTTCCAGTAAAACGCTACGAATTTACAAAAGACATAAATGTCTTTACAAAAAATCTCAACAATTTTGTAATTTACGGAAACGAAGGCGGCGACATTCCAGAAGCCGTTTACGAAGCGCTCTTTGCAAGCCTGACATTCTACAAATGGCGAAAAGACGCTTACAGAAAAATCATTTTGATTGGAGACGCAGAGCCTCATCCAACCCCACGCGGAACCGGCAAATACACAAAACAGCTCGTTGCAAAAACAGCCAAATCAACAAATATCGTAATTGACGCAATCATCGTTCCAGACGACAAAAGCGCACGCGGAAGATAAAGATTTGGACGGCATTACACAGTCTAACCCGCTCTTCGCCACTCAGTGCCCTCGGCAGGTGTTAAATTTTTGTCATTTTTAACTCTCTTTTTAAACGGCAAAAAATTTTCTTTATTTAGCCCAAACTTCGAGTTTTATGATTTTATGTCGTTATCGGGCTTGACCCGATAATCTATTGCACTTTTTTTGCAAGATTGCCGTGTCAAGCA
>NZ_DLLH01000054.1:0-7593 GCF_002476655.1 Treponema sp. UBA7567 | reverse complement strand
GTGCCAGCCCGCCTTTTGGCCTCTTTTTCGCGCGCTGTGCTCCTGCCTTTTGTTGTTTTTGTATTTAACTTTCTGTTAAAAAAAGTCTTTTAATTTACAATTCGGGTTTGCAGGGATATAATATTTATATGACAGATTTACTTACTGATTCGGAATTTGAAAAATTTCGCAAAATTATTTACGACAAGAGCGGTATTACTTTTTCGGCAACAAACCGTTCGATTCTTGATTCGCGCTTAAAGGAGAAATTGCGCGAAAAAAATCTGGCTTCGGTTCAGGATTATTATAATTTGATTATGTCTGATGAAGGCGAAATGAAAACGATGCTCGATTCTGTTACTACTAATTTGACTCGTTTTTTTAGAAACCAGCCGCATTTTGATGCTCTTGTTCATTATGTAATTCCTCATATTATTGAAGAAAAAAAGAAAACTGGCGGAACTGTTATTAAGATTTGGAGCGCCGGCTGTTCTACTGGCGAAGAACCTTATACGATTGCAATGATTCTAAAAAGTCTCTTGCCGCCGCCTTATACTTTCCAGATTACGGCTTCTGATATTTCTTTGAAGTCACTAATGGTTGGTCAGCAGGGATTCTATCCGGAATCTAGAATTCAGGGGATTCCTCCAGAATATTTGTCAAAGTATTTTATAAAAACAGAGAACGGTTATCAAGTTTGTAAGGAATTGATTTCTACAATAAAATTCGACTACCACAATCTTAGAAATGATTCTGGTATGAGAAATCTTGATGTTGTTTTTTGCCGTAACGTTTTGATTTATTTTGACGAAGCAGCTCAGAAAGCGTGCATTGATAGATTTTGGGACGCTATGGGCAAGAAATCTTATCTTTTTATCGGTCATTCTGAATCGCTCTTTGGAATGGATACGAAATTCGAATTTTTAAAGACAGACTGGGCGTGTCTTTATCAGAAAAACTTATAGAAAAAGATTATTTTTGCTTATACGAATTTGATTTGTGGCTCTTTGAAAATATATTTTTGTTTGAGCGCGCATTTTTTTTCGATTTAGTTATGGGAGATTTAAAAATGGACGACATTTCGGTTTTGGTTTGTGATGATTCTGCGTTAATGAGAAATGTTATTTCGCGGGTGATTGACAATACTCCTGGAATGAAAGTTATTGATAAGGCGATGAACGGGCAATTCCTTATAAGCAAACTGGAATATACAAAGCCTGATGTTATTATTTTGGATATTGAAATGCCTGTTATGACGGGAATTGAATATCTTCGCTATCGTAAAGAACATGGTCCTGATATTCCTGTAATCATCTTGTCTTCTATCGCTGAAAAAGGCGCTGCCGTAACTATGGAAGCTCTTGAACTTGGTGCCTGCGATTTTATTACCAAGCCAAACGGTTCTGTTTCTGTAGATATAAACTCTGTTGCTGACCGTCTGATTGAAATGATTGCTTCTTATGGCGGAGCTCAGGCGCGTTTTAATGGAAAAAATGTTTACAGCACTGATTACTACATTCGCTTGAATTCGGAGCGGGCGATTGAAAGAAAACTGCATGAGGCTCTTGGCGATAAAGCTAAAGATGTCGTAATTCCTCCTCCGAAGCCTATTCCAAAAGATTTTGAAACTTTTATTCCTCGTGAAAAGAAAAATATTGTTGCTATTACTCCGTTGCATGCTCCTGGAAAAATTAAACTGATTGCGATTGGGATTTCGACTGGCGGCCCTAATGCGTTACGTGAAGTTTTTGCAAATATCAATCCTGGGGTTAGACAGCCAATTATGGTTGTTCAGCATATGCCTGCTGGTTTTACAAAAGAATTTGCTGCAAGTCTTGACAGAATTTGTCCTTTGAGTGTTAAAGAAGCGGAAGATAAGGATGTTCTTGAAGAAGGTCATGTCTATATTGCTCCGGGTGATTTTCATATTGTGGTTGAAAACAATGGGTTTGGAAAATATCAGATTCGTACAAACCGGTTGCCTCAAAGAAATGGACACAGACCTTCGGCAGATGTTATGTTTGAGTCTGTTGCAAAGGTTTTTAAGTACAATGCTCTTGGTGTAATTATGACCGGCATGGGAAAAGACGGTGCTGTTGAGCTTGCAGAAATGCGTAAGCAGGGTGCGTGGACTTTGGGACAGGATGAAAAATCTGCCATTGTTTATGGAATGCCACGTGTTGCATGGGAACTTGGCGCTGTTCAAAAACAGGTTGCCTTAGACAAGATGGCTGAAGAAATAAGCAGTCTGGCAATGGCAAATTATTAAAATAAAAATTTAAAACCAAAAAAGCGATGATTGAGCTTTGTGTGAGCTGTATCACTCATCGTTTTTTTTATATTTTTTGCTTTATTATTGGCGACAATGGTATGAATGTTGCTCTGCTAAAGATAAAGATTGCCAGTTCGCCTAAGATAAATGCTGAAAATCCTGTCAAAAACCTTATAGTTTCGTTAAATTGAATATTTGCTGGAAAATTTGCTATTTTAAACAGAATAGGGGCAAAATCAAGAGCAAGAATGCAAAGTGCTATGGGCAAGAAAAGTGCACAAAGCCCCTGTAAAATTCTGACTGGCTTTTTTAAGGCTATTCTGACGATATTTCCTTCTTCGAGATTAAAATTCTTTATATTTAATGCGGTAAATGTCTTTGTACTGTGCCTGCATGTTCTTATAGAAGGGCAGTTTATGCAAGCTGACGAAAAAACTGAAGCCAATAAAACTTTTTGAGAATTTTGCGAAACAGAAATGACTCTAGCAAAATTAAGCATTTGTTTGTCCGTAATTTTTGATTGTTTTTAACTGAGCATCGCAGAGTTTGTAGCCGACTTTATTGCCTGTTTCTTCATATGTGTCGCGTAAGTTAAAGAGTGCGTCATAATAATATGGATCGATTGTAATTGCCTGTTCAAAGGCTTCGGAAGCGTTTTCGTATTTTTCGAGATTAAAATATATTACACCGAGTGTGTTCCAGAGTCTTGAATTGTTGCAGTTGTTTTCTAGTCCTTTATGGCAGAATTGCAACGCTTCTGTTGTAAGACCTATGTTAAAATCAATTAAAGCAAGCGTTTCGATTACTTGATCATCTTCGGCTTCGATTGAATAGGCCTTGTCCAAAGATTCTTTTGCACGCAAAAGGTCGCCTGTGTCGCGGTAAGTAACGCCAAGATTGTACCAAAGCCGATAGTTGTTTTTTTCCAAGGTAATTGCTTTTTGAAAACATGCAATCGCTTCTTGATATTCGCCGTTGGCTGCAAGTTTTATTGCCTGAGAATTAAGTTGTGAAACATTTTCTTTTTTTGCCGGCATATTTTTACTTCCGTTTTTGCTGTGGTTAACGCATTGAATTGAAAAGCTCTTCAATCAAGGTGCCTATTTCTGTTTTACTTCCGTAAAATAGTGCAAGCTCCTGACTTTTTTGTGTTACAAGTTCAGAACCTTTTTTTGCCGCCTGCTCAACCGCTCCGCTCTGTGTTAAAAGCTGAATTGCTTTTTCGACGGCTGGGCTTTCTATTCCTTCATTTTTTGCCTGAGTAAAATACTGGGCAAGTATTTTTTCGTTCTGCGGATTTTTTTGCAGATGCAGAAGCACTGGCAGAGATTTTTTGCCTTCGACAATATCATCTCCGCGTTTTTTGCCTGGATTTCCGGTTGTAAGGTTTTTTACATCGTCAATAATCTGGAATGCAACACCAATATCCTGAGCGATTTTTCCAGCTTCTTCGATTTCTGAATCAGTTCCGCCTCCTGCAAGAATTCCGAGTTTGACTGCAAGGCGTGCGAGAGTTCCTGTCTTGTTACGAACCATGGCTGTATATTCTTCGGTTGAAGGAATTAAGTCTGGATTTCTGTGCCATTTAATGTCCATTGCCTGGCCGAGGTGCAAAAGCCGCAGTTCCTGCAGAAAAAGTTCATAGAGACGCAATTTTTCGTCGGAAGACAGACTTAACGCTTTTATTGCGGTTGCTGCTTCAAAATAGAGCCAGCTCCCTGCGTTTATGGCAACGTCCATTCCGTAAGAAATATGTGCGCAAGGTTTTCCGCGCCGCGTGTCTGCTCCGTCTTCTATATCATCGTGAATAAGGCTTGCTGTGTGTGCAAATTCAACTAGCGGAGTTAAACCGTAGGCTTTTGTTGAATCTACATCTGTTTTTTTTGCCTGGGCTGTCATTTGCGCGCAGAGCACGAGAAGCAATGGCCGCCACCTTTTTCCGCCAAGCGAAACTAAGTGTGCGCAAGGCTGGGTTAAAACCGAAATATGTTCCTGATTTATGCACGAATCTATTTTTCCGAAAGACAGTTCTTTCCAGCTGTCATTAAGTTCTTGCGGCAGAATTTTTTGTAGAGAGAGTTCAATTTGTTCAAGTCGAGATGTAAATTCTTGTTTCATAGCTTTATTATAACTCAAAAACAAAATTTTGTGTACGAGTGATTTTGATTTGCGTGAAGGATTGGAAGGGCGGCTTATGAAGCCGTTGCGGAGCGAAGCGTAGCAATGCAGGCGGAAGCCGGAACCCTGGAAAGCCTGACGGCAATTTTTTGCCGGCACGCCCCTTAAAAATCCAAAAAAAAGCGGTAAACTTTCATTTACAAAACAGTAAAAAAATGAGTAAAATTTGCCGATTAAGAATTATGGCATCGAACAGTTATGAAAAGCCGGATTTTTGGTCGCAAAAAGCTTTTTCGGAAGGCTATCCTGCGCGTTCGGTTTATAAATTAAAAGAAATTGACGAAAAATTTCATATTCTCAAAAAAAACAGCAGGGTTTTGGATTTGGGAGCGGCCCCTGGAAGCTGGACGACCTTTTTGCTCAGAAATTTAAGTCCGGAAAGCAAGGTTGTTTCCTGCGATTTGAATACTCTTGCAAAAGATGTCAAGGGCGACAATCTTGTTTTTATTCAGGGCGATTTAACTGACAAAGCTATTTTGGAAACTATAAAAAAAGAAGGTCCTTTTGATCTTGTGGTTTGCGACGCAGCTCCTAAAACAACAGGTAACAGAATTGTCGATACTGCGCGTTCTCAGGGGCTTGTAAAAATGGCGATTTATTATGCCCAGACAATGTTGCGCCCGGGCGGAAATTTTGCTGTAAAGGTTTTTCAGAACGGAGACCAGCAGGCGCTCTTAAAAATGATGCGCGAAATTTTTACCTCTGCAAAAGGTTTTAAGCCTGTTGCCTGCCGTGCCGAAAGTTTTGAAACTTATCTTATTGGAATAAATAAAAAAAATGTTTAAGGCTGTTTTTTTGCTTTGCAATTGCATCTGTCAATTGCATTGCTTGTATTATAGACAGGATAAAAATGAAATTTAAAAATACTGATTTTGCTGGTTTTAAAAAGAAAATTTTTAGCATGAAAGCTCTCGCCTGTTTTTCTGTCGCCGCGGCTTCTTTTTGTGTTGTTTTGACGGCTGGACTTCTTTTACAGCCTGAAAAGCAGGAAGAAAACGGGCAGGGAGGTTTTGAAACTCCTGGTTTGCCTGTTGTTTCGGAAAGCGAAGTTGCTCTTGCTGAAGAAGAAAATTTGAACTTGAGCGAGATTTGCTATATTTCTTACCGCGTACATTCTGGAGATATGATTAGCGTTATTGCGTCAAATTTCGGAATTACGGAAGATACCATAATTTCTGTAAACAATATCCGTTCTTCAAGGCTTTTGCAGATTGGAACTTATTTAAAAATTCCTTCGATTCCAGGAATTCTGTACACTGTGCGCAAAGATGGAGAGACTTCTCTTTCGATTGCTGAAAAATATAAGATTGACAATGCAAAACTCTGCGCAGTGAATAAGGTTTCGGAAAGCGACTCTCTTTCTGCTGGAACAATGCTTTTTTTGCCGGATGCTCATCTGGATTGGGTTACCCGCCAGGAAATTAACGGAGATTTGTTTAAAAAACCTGTTCATGCAAGATGGTATATGTCTTCCGCCTTTGGATGGAGAAAATCGCCTTTTACAGGAGCGCGTTCTTATCATAGCGGAGTAGATATGGCCTGTCCTCAGGGAACTAGAATTTATGCGGCAATGGACGGAAAAGTAACATCTACTGGTTTTAACAACACTTACGGAAATTACGTGATTGTAACGCATCATTCTGGTTATAAAACACTTTACGGACACATGAGCGCAATTGCAGCTGTAAAAAATCAATACGTAACTCAAAATTCTGTAATCGGTTATGTAGGAAGTACAGGCTTGAGCACAGGACCGCACTTGCATTTTACAGTTTTTAAAAACGGCAAGCAGATAAATCCGCAGAATTTATGGAATTAGACGGCAGCTTTTCCGGCTTTTCGCCCTTCCGCTGTTCGTTCCATTTGAGCGGCGTTAAGCCGCTCAAACTGACGGGGCTTCAATCCGGGCTGTATTAAACATTTTTTTATAAAATCAAAAAATCTGTAAAATAAAGCCTTTGAATTTTCTGCAAAATCAAAATCGAATTCAATTTTTCTAAAATTTCTGAATTTATTTTTTCTTCGTTTTTTTTTGCCAGTTCTTCGGCTGTCCGTTCAGAAAAATAATTGAGTATTATTTCGCGCATTTTTGCCAGATTTCGGTCTAATTCTTCGTAAAATGCCTGGTCGTCGCTGTATTCAATGTAAGGCGTTATAAGCACGATTTTTGTTTTTCCGTTTTTGCCGGGTTTTGTTGCTGCGCGCAGTTTTCCGATTTTTGTAAAAGCCTTGTTGTTTTGAGAAGAAGAGCTTTTAAACTCTGCCTGATTTAAAAATATTTTTTCGCTGTCTGGCAATGTGTATTTAGTTTTGTTTTTTGAGCGCAAAATTGAAAAAGTAATTCCTGTAAAAAAAACAATCGCTGCGAGAAAAACTAATATTCCTGTTAAAATTTTATTCAATTTGTTCATATTATTCTTTTGTTTCTGAGCCGGCATTTAATTCAAAAATGGCTCTAAAATTGAGTAAAGCCTGTTTTTTGTTCTTTTTAAATTTGGAGAATTTTCGTTTGATTCTGCTACAAAAATTGAATTTCCGTAAGTCTTTTGTTCTTCCTGCGAAATAGAAAATTCCTTCCCAATTCGTGCCTTTACGTGGATTCCGTCGGCAAGCCATTCTTCTGTGAGCAAGATGCCGTTTTTGCGGATATCGTTTAAAAGCGCGTGTTTTTCTGTTGGAATTATCAGGTTTTGGACTTTGCCTAAGAGGCTGTCGCAGATTTTTTTAGTGAGCTGCTCAAACCCGGCATGATTTAAAGCGCTTATTTTTACCGCATTGCTGAATCCGGCATAAAGCCGGACTGCCTGCGGACTTTCCTCTTCGAGAGAATCTGTTTTGTTCAGGACGATTATTCGCTTTACCTTATCTGCTTTTATTTCTTCAAGAACAGAAACGACTGTTTTGTATTGCTCAAAAACATTCGGATCGCTGGAATCAAGAACGATTAGCTGTAAATCTGCGTTTTTTGCTTCTTCAAGAGTTGATTTAAAGGCGTTTACAAGAGAATGCGGCAGGTTTGAAATAAATCCGACTGTGTCCGTAAGAAGAATAGAGCCGCCTTCTTTTAAGTTGAGCCTTCTTGTTGTTGGGTCGAGGGTTGCAAAAAGCTTGTCTTCGACAAAAACATCTGCTCCGGTGAGTGCGTTGAGCAGCGTTGATTTTCC
>NZ_DLLH01000005.1:20422-22074 GCF_002476655.1 Treponema sp. UBA7567 | reverse complement strand
CTTTGCACCGGCTTCGCCGCCTTCCGTGTTCCTGGCGCATCAGCTTGCTAACCGTCAAATCCTCATAAAAAATTCAGTTTTATTCTTTTTTTGCCGTCTTTTTTTTAGTTTTTACAGATTTTTCATCTTTTTTTGATGCTTTCGCAGTTTTTTTCTTTTTTGGAGCAAAAGTTTTCAAGAAATTCTCGCACTTGTATTCAGATTTTTTCTGAGCGCTGTCGAGATTCTTAAAAATTTTTTTGATTTTTTCTGTCAGAGCTTTTGATGTTCCCTCCAAAAGAATTTCTTCGGCTTCTTTTAGTGCATTTTCCATCATCTCTTTGTTAAACCATTTTACGCCGTCAAATTCGTTTGTTCCTGTCAAACTCTTGCTGTATTCTGAACTTACAAGCAGTTTTGCAAGCGAAAGTTCATCAATTTTTGCGCTTTTAAAAATAAATGTTTTTTCAAAGAAACTGTACGAACCTTCGATTTTTTCTGCAATCTTGCGCTGCAAATTCCAGTTTAAGCATAATCCCGTTTTTGAGAGCGGTTCAAGCAAAATCAAAATCTGTTTTTTGAGCCTCAGGCTGCTGTCTTTTTTCTGAACCGGCGCCAGTTTTATTGCCGGAAGCTTGATTTTTTTCTTTGCCGGTGCAAATTTTTCAGCAGTTTTATAGAACTCTCTTAGCGGCGCCTCAAGTTTGAGCTTAAGTTCACTGCTAGAAGGCTTTTTGTTTTCTTCAAAGAATTTTACGGTTTCGTCCAGCAAAGCGCCGAATTTTTCATAGATTTCCTTAAAATGCAGTTCTTGCCAGGCAATTTTTAAGTCTGGAGTTCCGCTTCCATTCAAAAAGTTGCAAAGTTCTTCAAGTTTTCCGTCGCTGTCTTTTTTCTGCTCAATGTTCATAAAGACCTGAGTTTCAAAACCGTTCAGAGCAATAAACATTCCATGTTCGCAAATATCCTTTGAGCGTCTTATGTACCATTTTGCAGAGCGCTGTTCGTAAAAAATTACAAAACTGCCGGCTTGTGCATTCAGTCCCAAACCTTCGGAAAGTGAGCGCGAAACAAGCTTTTTGTCGTTTTCGCCAGAACCTGTTTTTACGGCATATTCGCACGACTGTTTTATCCAGCCGGCCGCACGTTCGTATTTGTTGTTGTAGAAAACGAGTGTATATTCGTGTCCGCAACGGTTTGAATAAGCAAAGACGTTTTCGTTTACGCTTCCGTTGTTCCAGACATCGTAGAACAAAAAGTCTTCAACTCCTGCAAACAGATAGCGTTTTTTGAGAAGAGGGAAAATTTCGTGGTTATGCCGGTCAATTAAATACTGGTCAGGAGATTCGTCGCGGTAAGAGCGCATGTATTCCATTCCGTATTTTTCTTCAAAACCTTCAATCTGTCCGTGTCCAAACATTGGCAGCCCAGGCATTGTTATCATAAGCGTGCAGACGCCAAAATATTTGTCGCCTTTTCCAAACTGGGCAACTGCCGTTTCTTCGTCCGGATTGTTCATAAAATTTACATAACGCTTTAAAATCTGCGGATCAAAGGCAATCGTGTTTTTTACTGTCGAACGATACTTAAAGTTTTCTTCTTTTTTAAGCATGTTCATAAATGCTGAATTATAAACTCGGTGCATTCCAAGTGTTCGTGTAAAATATCCTTCC
>NZ_DLLH01000005.1:0-20365 GCF_002476655.1 Treponema sp. UBA7567 | reverse complement strand
CAACAACTTCGCGCCAAAATTCATTTGGAATTCTTTTTTCAAATTCTTCTGCCGAAAGCGCATATTCGCTTCTGGTTGCAATGTCGCCGCCTTTTCCTGGTTCTGGATACCAAAGCCGTTTTATGTGTTTTTTTGTTAAAACCATGGCCGCATCAAAACGTATAATTGGAAAGTTTCTTGCAACATGCAGAATTTCCTGCATTACTTCTTCGCGGGCCTGAGGATTTAAAAAATCAATCTGAGCTGTATCGTTCCACGGCATTCCTGTTCCGTCGTTTCCGTGGTAAATGTAGCGCGTATCGCCAGTCTGAGTATCGACGCGTTTAAAGACAACGGCACAGTCATTTTTTGAGTAATAATGGTCTTCCAGATAGATTGCAACCCTGCTGTCGTGGCTCAAGTTTACACCGTTAAAAGTGTACTGCGGAAAAGGATTGTCGCGCCTTTGAACGAACAAATCCGGTTTTTCAACCACCCATTTAGAATCCATTCCGGTGTGATTTGGAACCATGTCGCTTGCAAGTCGGATTCCGCGCTGCCAAAGCCTTGTACGCAGGTTTTTAAGCGCGTCCCAGCCGCCAAGATTAGAAGCAATTTCATAATCTTCGAGAGAATATGCGCTTGCCGCTGCTTCAGGATTTCCGCATAACTGTTTTATTCTCTTGCTTGCAGAAGAACGCTCCCAAAGACCGATTAACCAAAGTCCTGTAAAACCCCTGTCGCGCAGCAAATCTAGTTCTTCGTCAGGAATCTGATCCAGTCTCGAAATTTCCCTATTGTATTTTTTAGAAAGCTGAAAAAGCCATACAAGGACGGTTTTTGCCATTAAAACAACGCGAGGCATCCATTCTTTGTCGCTGCTAAACCTCTCATATTCTTTCATTAAATAGTCGTAGTTTGGAGGACTCATGTCCGGGCTTCCTCCGTTTGTCGGACGCCATTCCGGTTTCCATTCTTCAGACAGAAGGTCGCTTCCTCCAAAAAGTCTCTTTATCCAGTAATCTTCACTTTCGCCTTCGCCCGGCAAAAAAAGATCAGACCAATGAATGCGGACATAATTCAACTGTTCTTGCAGATTGTCCGGAGCAAATTTTACAGGCTCTTTCAAAAACGAAATCAAATCGTGGCCGTAAGTTCCCCAAAAAGGCAATTGCTTAAAATAAGACTGAATAAGTTTCCATGATTCGCCATAAATTGACTTTTTTTCCAAATTAGAATCGTCAAAAAGCGGATAAAAAGGCTTAAAAGCAGGATTTTCGTTCGCCAGATGAAGCATAATCATCTCTTCGAGCGTCTGTTCCCGGTTTGTGCGCGTGCGATTTGTCTTTCGTTCAACCATTTCAGTGTTCAAAAAATCTTGAATTGAACATTCGCCCTTGTAAACTGCGACCGGTGGAAATTCCTCGCAAAAAGCCGTCAAAAGAGAATCGACTTTTTCTTTAGAAAATTTCGAATCAAGTTCACCTAAAGCTTCTTTAAATGCATCAGGATATTTTTGTCTTCTGTAAGTCCAGCATGCAAGATGAAAAACTTCGTCCAAAAGTCCCATTGCGTTCAGAGTTCCTGCGCTTACTTCTGTTTTTCCGTTCTTTTTTAAGTATTCGTTAAATTTTGCCTGAAAAGCCCGTACTGCTGGCAAATTCGCAAGAATAACGTTGCCGCTCGAAGAAAAAAGCCCTTCAGAAAAATTACAGGCGTTTCTGACCGTCCGCGAAATATGAAATTCATTGTAAGAAAAGGTCATTTTTTCCTCCGTTTTGCGCATTTATTTGAAAAATTTTTGCCGATTTTTTTTGCAAAGAAAGTAATTGCAAGACAATTCAAAAATCGACATTTTTCTCATTATAGCATACTAGAAGGCAAAAATGACATTTTGAGGTTATTTTTTATTCAATAAAACCGTTTTTCCAGTGCCAGACAGGTTTTGCCAGTTTATTTGAAAAAGGCTGTTGTTTTGTAAAGTCCGGAAGCCAGTCCGTATCAGTGCTCAAATCCTGATAAAAAAGCAAGTCAAAATCAAAAGCTTCTATCATATCGCGCAGATCCTGGTCTTCGGTTGTGTTTACAAGCCTGTTTTCGATTGACGAAAGCGCATTTTTCCGTTTTTTCAGTTCATCTTCGCTTCCTTCAAAGGGAACTGGAGTATACTGGTTCATGAGCGAAATTATCGCTTTTTTGTCTGCGTTTTCTTTGAGCCACGAAAGCACATCCACAGTTTCTTCAAAACGGCCTGGCAAGAAAAGGTGGCGTATTATTACGCCTTGAAGGAGTTTTTGTTTTGTTATTCTATTTTTTTTTACGCTGGCAAATTTAAGCGGATTGTGTTCAATCATCCACAAAAGGGCTTTTTTTGCAACTTCCGGATAATCTTCGGCCGAGCACAGTTTTTTAGAAAGTTCTGAGCTCAAGGTCTTAAAATCCGGCAAAAAAATCGTCACTAATCCGTCGAGCATTTCGAGCATTTCAACGCTGTCATAACCGGAACTGTTCCAGCATACAGGCAGTTTTAGTCCGCGTTTTTTAGCTTCTTCAATAAATTGCGCAAGTTTTGGAATGTGGTGGCTCGGCGTAACAAGATTTATGTTTTCCGCGCCGGCATTTTCAAGTTTAAGACAGATTTCTGCAAATTCCTCTTTAGAGACAGTTTTTCCCATTCCCTGCTGGCTTATCTGATAATTCTGGCAGAACGCACAGCGCAGGTTGCATCCAGTCAAAAAAATAGTTCCGCTTCCGGAATGAACAGTAACAGGAGGCTCTTCTCCAAAGTGCAGGCACGCCACCGAAACTTTCAGGTCAGCGTCTTCAAGACAAAATCCTGTTTTTCCGGCAAATCTATTTACACCGCATTTTCGCGGACATAGCCTGCATTCCGAATACAAATTTACAATTTCGTTATCGCTAATCATAAAAACTAAAGCGCGCCGTTATCAAGAATTATGCTCATAAAATTCTGCAGACTGTCCAAATCCAAATTTTCAGCTTCGTCATCGCAAAAATCCTTGAGAGTTTCCCAGTCGTCGCCAGTTAAAATTGAATAATCTTCGTCAGAATCTCCGTCCAAAAAGTTCTGAAAAACCGTAATCCTGTCGATATTTTCCTGCGAAGGTTCATTTTCGACGTCGGCCGAGGAAAAAATATACGAATTCAGCCAATAATCCGCAATCGACCTTGCCAAATCGCCTGCATTTCTGTTTGAAGAGGCAAAAAGACTTGAAATCTGCTCGCAAACTTTTCTGCCGTCGTATTTTCCGCCATTGTCAGCGCGCACGTGCTTTTTAATTCTCTGAATATCAGCCAAAAATTTAGAAGTATCCGACATATTAACATTCCTTTTTATAAATATAAATTAAATTTTTATTCGGGGCCATTTTTGCTTTGCAAAAAGCGGGCTTTTCGCGGCTCCGGCAATTCGCCTTCGACCAAAGGCAAGCCTTTGTTTTCGCTGCGCTCACCGCTTCAATCCCTTGTCTAAAAGACCCGAAAATTTAAAAACTTCATTTTTATTATAGAAAAACAATATTTAAACTTCAATAAAAACAAAAACGGTAGTATAATAAAACTAGAATCAGGAACTAACCAAAAGTATCTTTGGTTATTTTTTAAGAAAAAAATTCTTGACTTTGGTAACAAGGGAAGGTAAACTAAAATTATGGACTTAAGAACAGTATTAACACCTGAAACTGTAGAACTTCATCTGCAGGGCAAAACAAAAGAAGACATCATCGACGAGATGCTTGAAATTTTAGTTAAGGCGGGAAAAGTAACTGATAAAGCTGCTGCCCGCGAATGTGTACTTGACCGTGAACGTAAAATGTCTACTGGTATGAAGCACGGAATCGCTATTCCACACGGAAAAACAGACACTGTATCAGATTTAGTAGCATGTATCGGTATTTCTGATAATCCGGTTGATTTTGATTCTTTGGATCAGGAACCATGCCGTATCTTTATTATGACACTTTCGCCAGTAAATAAAACTGGTCCGCATCTTCAGTTCTTGGCAGAAGTAAGCCTTTTGTTCAAGAGTGCAGAAAAACGTCAGCAGATTCTTAATACACAGGACAAGGCTGAAGTAATAAAAATTCTTACCGAATAGTTTTTTGGCTAGAAATCGGGGAGGCTCTTGACCTTTTGGTCAGGGGCTTTTTTTATTTATACAAGCTGGAGAAAATATGAAATTTGAAAAAATTTTTGAATCAAAAAATCATAAACTCTATAAAACGACAGGAGAAGAAGTTCCTGTAACAGAAAAAATGATTTTTCCTGTAAAATGGAGCGACGTGGAAGGCGCAGAAGAAGAATATGATGAAAATTTTCTTGCTCAGCTGCGCGACCGCCTAAAAGCGCTCGAAGAAAAAAACGAATTTGTTTTTTTGGAGCCTGTTTACGACAAAAAAGCGACTCCAGGACAGTTTAACAACGCAATGAAGCATACAGCGCGCCGTGTAAAAGACTGCAAATCAGTTATTGGAATGGCTCTTGTAAGCGAAGTTGCCGATGACGCAGATGTTTTGAGCGATTTTTTAGAGAAAATTTCAGAAAAACATCCGCAGTATGTTTATTTTGCAAAAAAGCCCTGCACGGAAGACGTTGTGCTTTATTAGGTCAAAAACCTGCATAAAATCATAAAAATGTCGCATATAACGGAATTTTGTTGAAAATAATGCAGATTATTACAATTTATTCTAAAATCTCTAATTGAAATTAGTATTGAAATGTGCAACTATGAATCCATTATGAGTTCATATACTGCAAAATTGTTCAGGGAAGTTCTTCCTGTCAGCGTTTTGTTTTTAAGTGTGTGCTTGCTGATATATTTTTTACTTCCCTCTGGAGAAACAGAATCTGTTCTTGATTCTTATGCTGAATTGGCCAATGCAAAATATTCAGAAGAATTGGCGCTCGAAGTTGGATTAAAACCGGAATATTTTGAGTTTTCAAACGAAAATGACCGTGGCCTGGAGCTTTACAGACAGCCTGGCTCTCGCGCATCTGTTGAATGGTTTTATACTCAGGTGACAGGCAACCGTCTTGTTGCACTTGCAATCCTTGAAAATGCCGACAGAAACAATATTCCATTGAGCCTCGCATTTAGCCTTGCTTTTGTAGAGAGCCGCTTTAAGCCGGACGCAGTCAACAGAAATTCAAATGCGACTGTTGACAGAGGACTTTTCCAGTTAAACAGCGCGTCTTTTCCGCATTTGACTGAATCAGAATTTTTTAATCCTGAAGTAAGCGCAAAATACGGAATGATTCATTTGCGCTGGTGCATGGATCTGGCTGGAACAGGAAATGATGTGACTGCGCTTGCCATGTACAATGCCGGTACAACAAGGGTTCGTGCAAATAAGACACCTCAGCATACCCTAAACTACGTTGCAAAAATCAGCGCATATCGGGTAAAACTCGAAGGCCGTTTTAATTCAGACGTGGCTTCTTTTTTTAACGGTTCACAAAAGAACACAAGTCTTGCAAAAAAGTAACACTAAAATTATTTTCCCTGCTGCTTTTGTGGCAGGGATTGGAGTGGTGCCGAAGGCAAACAAACGCTTGCGTTTGGTCGCAGCCACGCAAAGCCCGGCGGGGCTTTGTAGCCCCGGCCACCCAAATTCTTATTTTATTCCTGCCATCGAGTATATTTATCACATTCCAAAATCTTTCTTGCGTTTTCGATCCGTTCTGCGGACGGCATTGGCGTATCTTCAAGGGCGTATTTGATTCCCATGTCGCGGTATTTTGAAATTGCAAGGTTGTGGTAAGGAAGAATTTCAACGCGGTAAACATTTGAAAGAGTACGGATAAAATCCCTTGTTTGAGTCAAATACTCATCGTTGTCCGTAATTCCTGGAACAAGCACGTGGCGAATCCAGATTGGCTTTTGAATTTCGTCGAGATAGGCAAACATTTCGCGGATGTTTTTTCCGGTTTTTCCTGTGAGCTTTACGTGCTCTTCCTCGTTTATGTGCTTGATGTCCATAAGAAGAATGTCTGTAACTTCCATCAATTTTTTGAATTTTTCAAACCATTCGCCTTCTTTTGTAAACGGTTCTCCAGCTGTGTCAATGCAAGTATTGACGCCTTCTTTTTTTGCAAGCGTAAAGAGCTCAATTAAAAAATCAATTTGCAGCAGCGGTTCTCCGCCGCTTACTGTAATTCCGCCTTTTTTCCCCCAGTACGAGCGGCAGGAAAGCGCTTCTTTTAAGACATCTGCAGGTTCCCAAAGCTTGCCTTCTTTCATAATCCAGGTGTCCGGATTGTGGCAGAATTTACAGCGCATATTGCATCCGGCAGTAAAAACTATAAAACGTGAGCCTGGACCGTCTACGCAGCCAAAACTCTCAAACTGATGAATGTATCCTTTCATATTGTACCTCGTAAAAATCTAATTCTTTCTATAATAATCTAACAAATTTTCGGCATTAAGAAAAATAATTTTTCAAAATTTTTCTTAATTTTAAGGAATAGAAAGCAGAATAAAAGCAGACATAGACGGAAGTTTTACAAAGCGGAATCAGAAGAAATACAAACTTCTCGAAAAAACTGAAGCTTCACAATTGCGTCGGGCTAAACGAGGGGCATTGCTTTGCAACGGCTTTGGCAATATCGTTTTTCTCTTGGCTACTTGACTTTTTTTCGGGGGGGGGTAGCATTTTTTAGCTTTAGCTTAAAAAGGAGCATGTAATAAGAACTTTGCCTAAAATAGCGTCAAAGTTTTTATTAACAAGTTTGCGTTGCAAGCTTTCTTATCAACTGCAATTTCTCGCTTCGTTGCGAAATTGCGTTAAAAAGTCAAATCGAAAATTGATATTTTCTCATTGGCTTTTTATGGGAGAAAAAGATGAATCTAAAAAAAATTGGAGCAAACGTTACGGCTGGAATTCTGCTGGTGATTTTTTGTGCGTCTTGCGTTACGCAGACAAGAGTTAATTTTTTGACAGATGTTGACGGCGCGGAAGTTTATGTTGACGGAGAAAAAATCGGAACAACTCCTGTCCAGAAAAAACTCAGCAACGCGGTTTGGGAAGATCCTGACATTTTGATAAAAAAAGAAGGCTACAAGGATTTGTATACTGGCTTGAACAAAGAGATTAAAGGNNCTCTTTGGTGGCCCTCATTGTTTTGGGTTTACGGTCCAAAGAAAAATCAGAGCTATATGCTTGTGCCTTCCGCAAACAGTGTTCAGGACAGCGTGAATGAATAAAATTCGGCTTTGCCGCGGCCGCAAGTCTTTCCGTCTTTTGTTTTTTTTAATTCTTTCTGTTTTTCTGATTTCCTGTGGAAAATTTTCTTCAATTTATGGAAAATGGGAAGACGAAGAGAGAATTCTTGAATTTGACAATTACGGAGATTGTTGCCTTGAATTCAAAAATTCGAGGCTTGTGAAAGGTTTTCGCGGAAAAACTTTAAGAAAGAAAAATGCCGTTGTCTTGTTTTTTGAGGAATTTGAAAATTCTGAAGGCGAGTGGCTTTACACTGACGGAACGGATTTGGAAAATTACAAGGAAGTTCTGCTACTTTCTTTTGAGAACGGAAAACTCGTTACGGAGATAAAGGCGACCGGCAAAAAAATTGTTTATTCGAAAGTTTCCTCAAATTGATAAGTTTTTGGATTTTTGATTCAGGTTTATTCAAGGCAATTCAAGCCTGGACGGAAGTTTTTTGCTTCTTTCCGGGCTTTTCTTATTTGTTGACTTTTATGTATTTTATATTGATTTTTGAGGCAGCAGATATAAAACAATATGTTCTGTCTGAATGTTCTGTCTGAAAGTATATCAAAACTATAAGAAGAAGGGGTTGCGCTTGGTTCTTTTGCCAATGCTAGTTATTTATGAATTTTGCGAAATTGAATAAAAATAAAAAAGCCGCTCCAGTTATAAAACTGGAGCGGCTTTTTTGTCGCTAATTCAACATTTTAGATTACAGAGAAGCGTGGCAAGTACGAGCGATAACATCGTCCTGCTGCTCTTTTGTAAGGTTGATGAAGCGAACTGCGTATCCAGAAACGCGAACTGTGAAGTTTGCATATTCTGGCTTCTCTGGATGAGCCTGACAGTCCTTGAGTTTTTCAACTCCGAATACGTTTACATTGAGGTGGTGTGAGCCAGCGTGTCCTGAATCTGGACCGCAATCAAAGTATCCGTCAAGAACGTTTACAAGGTTGTCGATTCTTTCTTCCTCGTTGTGTCCGAGCGCGCTTGGGTTGATTGTCTGTGTGTTAGAAATTCCGTCCAAAGCGTATTCGTATGGAAGCTTAGCAACTGAGTTCAAAGACTTAATCAAGCCTTTTGTCTCTGCGCCGTAGCTTGGGTTAGCTCCCGGTGAGAATGGCTCGTGTGCCTTGCGTCCATCTGGAAGAGCACCTGTAGCTTTTCCGTATACAACGTTTGAAGTGATTGTAAGGATTGATGTTGTTGGTTCTGCATTGCGGTATGTCGGGTGCTTTCTGATCATTGTCATGAAATCTTTGAGCAACTGAACAGCGATTGCGTCTGCGCGGTCATCGTCCTGACCGTAGCGTGGGAAGTCGCCCTCAACGATAAAGTCTTTTGCCAATCCCTTAACAACTTCTTTTACAGCGCCAGTCTTCTTGTCTTTGATTTCTACATCGCCGCGGACAACCTTAACTTTTGCATATTTGATAGCAGAAAGCGAGTCTACAACGTGTGAGAATCCTGCGATACCTGTAGCGAATGTTCTCTTGAGGTTTGTGTCTTCGAGAGCAAGCTCTTCAGCTTCGTAGTAGTATTTGTCGTGCATGTAGTGGATTGCGTTCAATGAGTTTACATAGATTCCAGCAAGCCATTCGAGCATCTGCTTGTATTTTGCAACAACTTCTTTGTAGTTAGAAGCGTCGAGAACATCAGCAGTGATTGGCTGATAAGCAGGTCCAACCTGAACACCTGGTGTAAGTCCATCAGGCTCGTCGCGTCCGCCGTTGATAGCGTAAAGAAGAGCTTTTGCGAGGTTAGCGCGCGCTCCGAAGAACTGCATTTCTTTACCTGTCTGAGTTGCAGATACACAACAGCAAATTGAGTAGTCATCGCCCCAAACTGGTCTCATTACATCGTCGTTCTCGTACTGGATTGAAGATGTGTCGATAGAAATCTTCGCAGCGTAGCGGCGGAAGTTCTCAGGCAGTCTCTTTGAGTAGAGAACTGTCATGTTTGGCTCTGGAGCCGGTCCCATGTTCTCGAGAGTATGGAGGAAGCGGAAGTCGTTCTTTGTAACCATTGAGCGTCCGTCCTGTCCGAGTCCGCCGACTTCGAGTGTTGCCCAAACTGGGTCGCCAGAGAAGAGGTTGTTGTAAGACTCAATGCGTGCAAAGCGAACCATGCGTGCCTTCATTACGAAGTGGTCAACAAGTTCCTGTGCCTGAGATTCTGTGATTAAGCCTGCTTCGAGGTCGCGGTTGATATAGATGTCGAGGAATGTTGAAACACGTCCGATAGACATTGCCGCGCCGTTCTGTGTCTTGATTGCTCCGAGGTAACCGAAGTACAGCCACTGAACAGCTTCTTTTGCTGTTGTAGCTGGCTTAGAAATATCAAAGCCGTAGAGAGCTGCCATTTCTTTAAGACCTTTGAGAGCCTTAATCTGATCAGCAACTTCTTCCTTGAGACGGATAACTTCCTCAGTCATTGTTCCGTCGCCAATGTTTGCCTTGTCAGCTTCCTTGCATTTGATGAGGTAGTCGATACCATAAAGAGCTACACGGCGGTAGTCTCCAACGATGCGTCCGCGTCCGTATGTGTCAGGCAAACCTGTCAAGATGTGTGAACGGCGAACCGCGCGGATTTCTGGTGTGTAAACCTGAAATACAGCGTCTGAGTGAGTTTTGTGATATTCAGTAAAAATTTTGTGGAGTTCTGGGTTTGGAGTGTAGCCGTACATTTCGCATGACTCTTCTGCCATTTTGATTCCACCGTAAGGCATGAATGCTCTTTTGAGAGGCTTGTCTGTCTGAAGACCAACAACCTGTTCAAGATCTTTCAATTCTGGATCAATATAGCCAGGTTTGTGAGCTGTAAGACCTGTAACGATGTCTGTGTCCATGTCGAGAACGCCAGTTCTTTCTTTTCCGTCAAGACCTACAGCTTTTTTGTTGTGTTCTGCCTTCTGAAGTTCCTGCAATTTTGCAAAGAGCTTGTTTGTACCTTCTGTAGGACCTGCGAGGAATTTTTCATCGCCGTCATAAGGTGTGTAGTTGTTCTGGATAAAGTCGCGAACGTTTACTTCTTCTTTCCAAAGGCGTCCTTTGAAACCGTTCCATGCTTCTGCCATAAAAGTTCTCCTTTCTTGAAAAAACGGAGCACGCATGCAAAAGAATTTGAAACAAGTTGAAGTAAACCTGCGTAATGACAGGAAAACTTTACAAAAATGGAAAAAAACGCGCAAAATCGGTCTTGAATTCAAGACTGGTCTGCTAAGCCTGCGGAAACTCCGTAAGTCGAATTTTCCTTTTTTTGATGTTTCAAAAACAGTTTTTACAGGGCTCGTATTTATTCAAGCAAATTTGTATATAATTCGCAATTTTTATAAAAAACTGCGACTGTTTCTGTTAGTTAAGACTATAGTGGATTTGACAAAAAAGTGCAACAGAATAAAATTACTTATTAGTAATTATTCCTAATAACTTTATGTTAAAACGCTATGAATAGTGTTTTTTTGTCTTTTTACAGGATACGAACGCTAAAAGCGCACGCCCTTGCCTTGCGGCAATGGATGCTTGCATACCTTGCGGTATGCTGCGAGTTTTGTTTTGCACAAAACTCGTCGATTGAATTGTGCGCTAAAAGCGCACGTCCTTGCCTTGCGGCAAGGATAGGAGGGGCGGCGGTTAGCCGTTCCGAAGGAATGAAGCGATAGCGGAACCCCGGATAGCCTGATTTTTGCAATGCAAAAAGCCGTCCGTATAAAATTTATCTTTCAAATTTCATTATGTTTCCGGCGCCTGCCTTTTTTACTGTCGCTTCGTTGAGAGAAGATGTTTCGTCCAGGCTGTAGTTGTAATTTATTGCAAATGGTTTTTCTGAAGTCAGGTGCGCCTCAAAATCGTTTGTCTTGTCTACTTTGTCGTAGGCGCAATTTGAGGCGTTGAGCTGAGGAATGTTTCCGCTTTGGTAGAATTTTGAGAATGTAGGGTCTGTTTTTTCGGACTTGTCGTAGTATTTTACGGCTGTCTGCGCGTGTTTTCCGAAAAAATTGTTTTCTACGACATACATTGAGCCGATTCCTGGTCCAAGGCTGCTTCCTTTGTTTTCGTTTGTGCCGATGTTGTCAAAATAATTGTTGTAGATGTGCGCGTTTACTCCGCGGCTTCTTGGCATGCGCTGAATTGAATTGTGGAAGTAGTTGTGATGAAGCGTTACTTCACATTCTTCCGGATTTGAAAACTTGTCGCCTGGACGAATCAGCATTACTTTGTCGTGGTTGAAAAATTCGCAGTAAGAAACGGTTATGCATTTTCCTTTTTTAATGTCCAGAAGTCCGTCGTGGTTGAAATTTCTTACAAGGTCTACGCATTTTCCGTCGCTGAAAGTACAGTGGTCAACCCAGACATTGTTTGCGTTTTCGATATTGAGCGAATCTATGCTTGCCTTTGAATTTTTGTCGACCTTTGTGTCGATTTCTGTTGAGCCGTGGGCGTCGTAAAATTCAATATTGCGGATTATTATGTTGTTTACGTTTTTAATCAAAAGACCACCGAACTTTAAGCGGGCGTTCTGTTTTCCGACGATTGCCGTGTCTGATGTAAGTTTGTAAATAAGGTCGGCGTGTTTTCTTTTTCCGTCGGCTTCAAATTCGTCAAAGTAGCTGTGGTCTGAATCAGAGACTTTTCCGTAGCTCAGGTCGATGTCGCCGTCGATTACGATGAGCTTTTTGCCTTCTTTTTGAATTGCCGCGCTAAAGGCGTCTGTTTTTTTGTCTGATTTTGGATAAGTTTTGTCGTCAATCAAAATGATTTTTGTGTTTGGAAAAGAAAAATCTCCGCAATCAAAAAATCCGTTTGTTTCAGGCTTTTCGCCTGGAATTGAATAAAGTGTCTGTCCTTTAAGGTTTTGTTTTTGTTCTTGAGCTGAATTGTTTTCGGTCTTGTTTGAAGCGCATCCTGAGAAAAATGCAAAAAAGGCCGAAATTCCTGCAATAAATACAAGTGGGTTGATAATTTTTTTCATAAAGCACCTCGTAAAATAAAAAAATACCCTAAATGTCGAATTTTGAAAAGAACAGTCATTTAAGTGTCATTCCCGTGCTGCGACCGGAATAACTGTTGTAAAGTTTCAATAGATTATCGGGTCAAGTCCGATAATGACAAGAAGTAGTTTCGATAATGACAAGGGAACAGTTCCGATAGTGACATAAAACTATAAAACTCGAAGTTTGGGAAAAAATACGTCTTTTTGTACGAATATTCTTATAAAAAAATCCTAGGTCAATGCAAATACTTTTTTTTACCTTGTTTGCATAAAAATCGATTTTTATGCAAATTTGTTTGATTTATAAATTGAGTTTTAACTGTGGCAATTTTTTTAGTTTTATTGCCATAGTTAAGCGAATGTTTTTTTACAGTGTTTTAGCCGAGCATTGAAACCAGTGTTTCTTTTGGAACAAGGCCGATTGAAGTTTTTTCTGGTTTTCCGTTTTTAAAGAGAATTACTGTCGGAATGCTTACGATTCCGTATTCGCGGGAAAGAGTTTCTTCTTCGTCAACATTTACTTTGCCGACTTTTATTTTTCCGCTGTATTCTTCTGCAATCTGCGCAATTGTCGGAGCAAGCATTTTGCACGGACCGCACCAGCTTGCCCAAAAGTCAACAAGAACAGGACTTTCTGATTTTAATACTTCGTCTTCGAAATTGCCTTTTGTGAGTGTGATTTCCATATCTTCCTCCAGTTTTCAATAAAATTAGATTGCTTTTGTTAATTTAAAAGTAAGCAAATTTCTGCAAAAAGGAAAGTATATTTTTTAGGTTTTTGTGCAGTTTAGAAATCTCGTAAGAAAAATTTAGCCAAGAATAGAATTGTGAAAGGATTTTTAACCGGAAAATTCCTGTTTATGCAAAGGAATTTTCCGGTTTGCGGCTAATCTACTTAAAAACTAAGCGTAAATCGGGCGCACGCTGATTACAGCCTCGCAGTCTCCGAGAGCCTTGAGAGTGTCGTCTCCGACTTTTCCGTCAACATCAATCATCGCGTAGGCAATGTCGCCGCGGCTCTGGTCAACGATTCCGGCAACGTTGAGTTTTGCGTCTCCCAGGATTGTCGTGAATTTCGCAATCATGCCAGGTACATTCTTGTGCGGAATGCAAAGCCGAGTTCCGCCGGCAGGAATTGCAGACTCGCTTGTAACGCGCGGAAAGTTCACAGAATTTACGATAATTCCAGTCTCGAGGAAGTCGCGAAGCTCTTTTACAGCCATAACCGCGCAGTTTTCCTCCGCCTCTGGAGTTGAAGCTCCCAAGTGAGGGAGGCAGACGATTTTGTCGTTGTTCAAGAAGCTTTCATCGGCAAAATCTGTAACGTGCGCGGCAACTTTTCCAGAATTCACAGCGGCAAGCAAGTCAGCGTTGTTCACAAGTCCGCCGCGCGCAAGGTTTATTATTCTGACTCCGTCTTTCATAATCTTCAAAGAAGAAGCGTTAATCATTCCTTTTGTCTCGTCAGTCTGAGGAACGTGGATTGTGATGTAGTCAGCCTTTGTGTAAATTCCGTCGAGAGTCTCAACGATTTTCACATTGTGGTCGAGCGAAAGAGCGGCCTTTACAGAAAGGAACGGATCGTAGCCAATAACATTCATTCCCAAAGCGATTGCAGTGTTTGCAACCTGCGCTCCGATTGCTCCAAGTCCGATTACGCCGAGAGTTTTTCCTTTAAGCTCTGGCCCGACAAATTTTGACTTGCCTTTTTCAGCCAAAGTCGCAATCTCGTCGCCTTTTCCTTTTAGCTCTGTGTTCACCCATTTGTTCGCGTTGATTACAGGGCGGCTTGAAAGAAGAATAGCGAGAATAACAAGCTCTTTTACAGCGTTTGCGTTTGCTCCAGGAGTGTTGAAAACCACAACGCCTTTCTCTGCAAGATCCTTGCAAGGAATATTGTTTGTTCCGGCTCCGGCGCGGGCAACAGCCTTTGTGTTTGCCGACAAAGCCATTTCGTGCATATCAGCCGAGCGGACGAGAATCGCGTCTGGATTTCCAAGCTCGGAAGCAACTTCGTAACTGTCGCGCGGAAAATTGTCAAGTCCGACTGCGCTGATTTTATTTAAAGTCTGAATTTTGAACATCTTATTTCTCCAAGATTTTGATTTTGTGGTTTAGCAAAGCCGAACCCGAAACTTTGCCGCCCGGATTCAACTTTGCTACGCAAAATCTTCAAGTTATTTTTACGCGTTCTCTTTCGCGAATTTCTTCATAAACTCAACAAGCGCTTTTACGCCGTCAAGCGACATCGCGTTGTAAATTGAAGCTCTCATTCCGCCAACCAAGCGGTGTCCTTTCAAGTTCACGAGACCTGCGGCTTTCGCCTCTTTCACAAACTTGTCGTTGATTTCCTTTTCTTTAGCAACGCTCGCCTCGTCTGTTGCGCCAGTCGAGTATTTTGTAAGGAACGGCACGTTCATAAGAGAGCGGCTGCCTTTTTCTGTTGTCGCATGATAGAAATCAGAATTGTCAAGAAAGTCGTAAAGATAATCAGCCTTTTCCTTGTTGCGCTTCAACATTCCTTCCGCGCCGCCGTTCTTTTCAATCCAATGGAGAACTTTTCCAAGAACATAGATTGTGTAGCAAGGCGGAGTGTTGAACATTGAATCGTTGTCAGCGTGTGTCTTGTAAGTGAGCATTGTCGGAGTGCCTGCAAGCGGAGTTTCCGTAATCAAATCCTCGCGGACAATCACGAGAGTAACGCCGGCTGGAGCAAGGTTTTTCTGCGCGCCTGCGAACAAAAGCCCGAATTTTGAGACATCGAGCGGCTCAGACAAAACGCATGAAGAAATATCGGCAACGAGCGGAATATCGCCTGTGTCAGGAAGATACTCGTAATGAGTTCCCATAATCGTGTTGTTCATGCAGATGTAAACGTAGTCGTAATCGCCTGAAACTTTTTCAACGCGCGGAATATAAGAATAATTTTTGTCTTTTGAAGACGCGATAATGTCAACTTCAACGCCGAGCTTTTTCGCCTCTGCCGCGGCTTTTTTTGCCCAAACGCCAGTCTCAATGTAAGCCGCTTTTTTGTGGTGAATTCCCAAGTTTTCTGCGACCATCGCAAACTGTGTCGAGCCTCCGCCCTGAACAAAAAGAACCTTGTAATTTTCAGGAACGTTCATCAGCTTTCGGACCATCGCCTCTGCGTCTGCAATAATCGGCTCGTAATCCTTTGAGCGGTGGCTCATTTCCATGACCGACTGGCCGCTTCCATTGTAATCGAGCATTTCTGCCGCGCACTCTTTCAAAACATCTTCCGGCAAGCAAGAAGGACCAGCACTAAAATTGTAAACTCTTGACATTCGTCTCCACCTCATCGTGATTTTTGATTCTTTTTTGGGCGTTTCTCTCGCTTTCGCTCGAGCCGGGCTATTCGGGGTTGCCATTGGCTTTCGCCAACGCTTTGCGCCCCTTCTATCCCTAACGCGGATTTTTTTGTGAAAATATTCACAAAAAATTGTACAAAAAGTTTAGGTAATTCTGCGGTTAAAGTCAACAAAAAGCGGAAAAAACACTGGCTTTATTGTGAAAAAAATCACAATAAGAAAAAAAATAAGAATTAGCGCCGAATTTTGGGTAGTAAACATTTTAAACTTTTTATATGCTGACTTTGTTATAAGATTGTGTTGCAAACTTTTTATGGGAGTGTAAAAAATGGCTGGAAAAACGGTCGCAAAACTTGTTATTGACGGTGTTATCGAAGAAAAAAACGAAACTTACAATCAAAAATGGATTCTTGAGCAGATAGAAGATATTTCGGAAGACAAGGCTAATGCTGGATTATTGCTTTTTATCGATTCTCCTGGAGGCGGAGTTTATGAATCTGACGAAGTTTTTGAAGCTGTTTTAAAATACAAGAGAGAAACTAAGCGTCCTGTCTATGCATATTTTGCTTCTCTTGCGGCAAGCGGCGGTTATTACATTGGCTGTTCTGCCGACAAAATTTTTGCAAACAGAAACACTTTGACTGGTTCAATTGGTGTAATTGCCGGACGTTTTGTTGATTTAACCGAACTTATGAAAAAACACGGAATAAAAAGCGAAACGGTTCATGCTGGACGAAACAAGGTTATGGGAAGTTTTACCGAACCTGTAACCGAAGAGCAGAAAAAAATCATGCAGTCGATTGCCGATGAGTGTTACTGTCAATTTACTCAGATTGTGAGCGAAAGCCGCAAGCTTGATATTGAAAAAGTTCGTGAACTTGCGGACGGACGCATTTATACGGCAAATCAGGCGAAAAATAACGGGCTTGTTGACGATGTAATGAACTTTGAAGAAGCAAAAAATTTGATTTACACGGAAGTTTTTGGCAATAAAGACTACAAAAAAGACTTGGAAGAATACAAATACAAGCCAAAGCCTTCTCTTGTTAAAAAATTTTTAAAGCAAACTTCTTTTAGCTTTGGAAAACTTGACTCTTTGACGGAAATTGCCTTAAAAAGCGCAAAACTTCCTTTTCCTGCGTTTTATTACGATTCGCAGCGATTTTAGCTTTGCAGTTTTTAGTTTTTTACAGAAGGTTTGCCAGAGATTTTTCTGGAGAGGCATTTTCTAGCCGAAAATTTTCTGGCACGGTAAGCACGGCATTTGTGTAGTTTACAATTCCTTTTATGCCGTAGCTTACGAGCCTGTCTGTCATTTTTTGAGCCATTGAGTCGTCAACTGTCAAAATTGCAAATTCGATTTTTTTCTGCCTGATTGTTTTTTCGAGATCGAGAGTTGGAAAAAGCGGAATTTTAGATTTTATAAGTTCTACGCGGTTTTGGTTTGAGTCGAAGCCGGCAACTAGAGCGAAATTTTCGTTTAAAAAGACGGAATTTTCAAGAAAAGCCTGTCCGAGATTTCCAAGTCCGACTATGCAGAAGTTGTGTTTTTCACCGCTGCTTTTTATAAGTCCAAGATTTTTGTCTATTTCGGTTTTTAAGGATTTTAATTCGTAGCCGTTGCTTTTTCCTGTGTGCAGTTCCAGAAGAGAGATGTCGCGTCTGATTGTTGCTTCGCCCCAGCCTGTAAGTTTAGCAATTTCTGCTGAAGTTATGTGTATTTTTTCTTTTGGCTGTTGAGAAAGCAGGTTTGAAAGTGTTAGAAGTCTTTTTTTTGACGGCAAAGGAAGTTCTTTCATATTTTATTTTTTTTGCTTTTAGAGTTGAACTGTTCCGATTACTGTTTCGTCGCTGTCTTTTTGGGCAGAATTTTTGTAAGAATTCTCAGAAGACTGTTGTTGCGGCTGTTTTTTTTGCTGAGTTTTTGTTTTGGAATCGGCAGTTTTTTGAGAGCGCGCTGTTTTTGGCGCAACTAAAAATCCAAAAAGCGAACCGCAAAGTCCGCCGGCAATGTGCGCGATTGTCGAAACATTGGAAGCCGACGGAGAAATAAATTCTTTTAGGACAAAAACTGCGATTAAGAAAATAAAACTCAGAGGCAGCTGATTTTTTTCGATTGTGCTTATCGAAGCGAGCAAAATAAGCATAAAAGCGATTCCGCTGGCTCCTAAAAGCGAAGACGGAATAAAGCATGCGTTAATCATTCCTGTTACAAAGGCTGTAACTGTCAGCATAAGCGCAATCATTGCAGAGCCATATTTTTCTTCCATAAGCGGTCCGATTAAAAGAATGAATGTTAGGTTTCCGAGGAGATGCGCCGCGTCAATATGGCCGAGAACGTGAGTAAAAAGCCTTACGTAGCTGAACGGATAGAGCCAGTCAAAATTTTTGTTGCCGGGAACTGTAAAAAGTAAAGAAATCAGTTTGTGTTTGAAGATAAAATAATCGGCAAGAAAGATAAATGAGCAAAAAATCGAAAATGTAAGGCTGACAGGTGCGTTGTAAGAAACGCGCAAATGTTTTTTCATATTTAGTTTGTCGGAATTTTAAGACGTTGGATTAAGTTTTTTTGATTGCCAAGAAACGCCGGTTTTTATAAAATGAAAATATGAATGCTATTATTACAGTTGTTGGAAGTGACAAAGTTGGAATTATTGCTGAAGTAAGCGCATTGCTGGCTCAGCACAAGATAAATATTGCGGATATTACACAGACAATTCTTTCTGGAAATTTTGTAATGATGATGATGGTGAGTCTTGAATCTGCTGATATTTCAATTGACGAGCTGCGCAATATTTTGAGCGAGACAAGCAAAAAAATGCACGTTGAAATCAACATCATGGCGGAAAAGGTTTTTTCGTCAATGAATAGAATTTAGGTTAAAAACAATTTTTGCGTTAGCGCTGGCAGCCCCGAAGTTGCGCGGCTTTTAGCCGCGCAATGAGCCACGGATGTGGCGAAGGGCGGACATAGCGACCCTAAGCGCAGCGCAGGGAAACGCCCTTTTTTTTAGAAATAGACACGGCAGCCTGCGCTTATTCCGTTCCAGGTTTTTGTTGGCTTTAAGTTTTCTGAATTTCCGACTTCGAGGAGTTTCCAGCCGGCAAAAAGTTCGTAGCGCTGAAGAAAAATTCCTGCCGAAAGAAGAGAATCCCGTAAATAGACATTTTCATCAAATTCTTGCCAGCAGAATTTCCACTGGAATCCGAGCGGTTTTAAAGGATAAAAGCGGAAATCCATTCCAAGCGCAAGTCCGTTGCTTTTTAAAACTTCACTTATGTTTCCGTACCATTTTGACCATTGGACAATTCCCGTAATTGTTATTAAATTTGACTGGAAAATTGAAAGATGGGCTCCAAGCCGAATGTTTCCGTAAGTTTCGTCAAGAAAATTGTCTTGTTCCGAGATTACAAGGTTTTCAAAATAAGGTCCAATAATCGGAAAAAAAAGTCCTTCAAAACAAAATTCGTTTCCTGTTCCTAAATCTGCCAGATAAAAAAATGAATCTGAGGCTGAATATCGGTTTGATTTTGTTTTTGCTTCTGGATTTGTTTCTGTTTCTGCCCATTTCATGTAGGTTAAATTTTCATATTTGTATGGAAATGATGTGTAGCGTACGGTGCAGGTGTTGTAATACCATAGAACTCCGGCAATTTCTGCTAAAAAAGTGATAAGCGAATTTTCTTCTGAATCTGGGCTAGAAGAGCTGACTGATTTTTCTTCTTCTTCCTGCGTTTCTGTTTCCGAGCGGGAAGATTCAACTGCCGAGCTGAATTCTCCAGAAAAAACAGGCTGCAGCTGAGATGTAAAAAATATTGAAATGAACAAAAGAGATATAAAATTGGTTTTGTAAAATTTAAAGAACTTTTTCATTTTTATTTTTTTGCCACAATTACCATTGTCCGGGCTTTTTCGTTATAAGGGCTAAAATCAAAATCTCCGTAAACTTCTACGGAACTAAAACCGATTCCTGTCAAGATCCGCTTTAACTCGATTCCAGAATATAATCTCTGCACAAACTCGTGTTCTATTCTTTGACCGGTTTCGTTGTCGATTAAAATCCATTTTGAGCGAAGTCCTTCCCATGCTCCTTCGACGTGGAATTCTGTCAAGACGGTTTTTCCGGCACGTTCAAACCATTCGCCTTCGGTAAAATACAGGATTGCAGTCTCGCGGCTCAAATTTTCCAGAATAAACCAGCCGCCGTCTTTTAAACTTGAATAAATATTCTGTAGAATTTTAACGTCTTCTTCGATTGTGTCGCAGTAACCGAACGATGTGAACAAATTTACTGCGCAATCAAATTTTTTACCGGACGAAAAACTGCGCAAATCTGCTTTTATAAGGCTGAGTTTTACGTTTTCGTCTTCGGCTGTTTCTTTTGCGGCGTCGAGCTCGCTTTGAATTATGTCAACTCCGGTTACGTCCATTCCGAGCAATGCCAGTTCAACGCTGATCCTTCCAGGCCCGCAGCCAGCGTCCAAAATTGCGCTTCCTTTTTTTAAGCCGGCGATTTTGCAGACTGATTCGGCGACTGCCGGAGCTTCTGCCCAACGGTTTGCATCGAACATAATCGGAGCGTAATTATTCCAGAAATTTTCGTTTTCAAACCACTGTTTTTTTTCTGACATTTTGTCCTCTCCTTATAAAAAGCTTGCAACGCAAACTGTTCAGAATTTTTATTTTTGCAAATTTCCTGTTAATTTTAGGAATTATATCATAAAATTTGAGGAGCTCATATTGCTTTTAAGCCTTGAAAGCGGATATAAAAAACATTTGTCCGAATTTCCTGCTTTCCGCAATTCCGCTGTCCGCTTCATCCGGCAAAGCCGGACGCTT
>NZ_DLLH01000017.1:0-57570 GCF_002476655.1 Treponema sp. UBA7567 | reverse complement strand
CGTGATTGCAAGAGATCATCAGATTCTTGTTACCGGATATGTTGGAAGCCCTGCTGGGCTTCCGCATTGCGATGAAGCAGGCCACCTTCTAAAAAAAATGCTGCACAGTGACGGAACTGTCAGTCAGCATTGTGTAAGAACCGTTCATGCGGAGCAGAATGCAATCTGCCAGGCTGCTAAACGTGGAATTTCTATTGACGGCGGTACTGTTTACTGCAAAATGACTCCGTGCAGAACCTGCGCAATGCTTTTAATTAACTGCGGAATAAAAAGGGTTGTGTGTGAAAAACACTACCATGATGAAGCCGACAGCCTAAAAATGCTTGAGGAAGCTGGAATAGCGATTGAACATTTGGAAGATAATGTCCAGACTTACGAAAATATGTAATAAAAAAGGCTGTCTTGGAAGTTTTACTTTTCAGACAGCCTTTTTTTTGTTTTATTTTAAGTTTTCATGCAGCCATGATTTGAACTGGCTGTAGTTGTTTTCCATTTGAATTGATTTGTCTTCGAGGCGCATAACTTTTTCAAGCCTGTCTGGAATTATTGGTTTTGAGCCGATTGCCTTTTCGACTATTGAGCCGAATTTTGCAGGATGGGCTGTTTCCAAAACTACGCCGATTGCGTTTTTCCTAGAAATTACATCATCTGCCCAGTCAGGGAGATTTGGTGTAAGACCAGGTTTTGTGTAATCATGTTTTTTGCCCTGTGCAAGTTCTGCCATGGCTCCGTTTTTAATATCGCTCCATGCTTTCCAGCCGACAGCTCCATGAGGATCGATAGTGTAGCCTGTTTTTGCATAGCAGTCTTTGATTGAATCGATGATTCCGCTGTCATCAAGCCAATAAGAAGCAAATAGATGACGTACATCGTCAAGAGAATACATTGCTGAAATTCGCTCATAATTGCTTGGAGCACCAACGTCCATCGCGTTTGCATAGGTTGTTACTGAAGGTCGGGCTTTGTAGTCTCCTGTTGCAATCCAGTCTGGAATTGTTCGGTTTGTATTTGTTGCAGCGACAAAACCTGTGATTGGAGCGCCCATTTTTTTTGCGATAAGTCCAGATGTCAGGTTTCCGAAATTTCCGCTTGGAACAACCATAATTATAGAAGGATTTTCAATTCTATTGTACTGCCATGCTCTGTTTTTTACGTAGAGCGAAGCGTACATATAATAAAAACTCTGAGGAAGAAGGCGGCTGATATTTATTGAATTTGCAGATGAGAGGCGAAGTGAAGCGCGAAGCTCGTTATCTGTAAATGCTGTTTTTACAAGTTTTTGGCAGTCATCGAACGTGCCTTTTACTCTTAGAGCACGGACGTTTCCGTCAAAAGTTGAAAGCTGTTTTTCCTGAAGCGGTGAAATTTTTCCTTCTGGATACAAAATTGTAACATCAAGCCCCGGAACATTGTGAAATGCGCTACCTACGGCAGAACCTGTATCTCCAGAAGTTGCAACGAGAATATGGAGCGGTTTGTCTTCGTTGCGGTTGAAATATGACATTACACGTGCCATAAAACGAGCACCGAAGTCTTTGAATGCGCATGTTGGACCGTGAAAAAGTTCGAGAACGTATGAATTCGGGTCGAGACCTGAAACCTTAGCAGGGAAAGGATAGGCATCGTTTATGAGTTTTTTAAGATCGTTTTCTGGAATTTCTCCTTCAACGTAAGGTTTTGCCATTTCAAAAGCAATATCGCGAAGGTTTGGCTCCGGATTTTTATTTAAAAATGATTTATCAAGTTCTGGAAAATCGACCGGAATATAAAGTCCTCCGGTTTTTTCATTCATGCCGCTGACTACAGCGGTTTTTAAATCTGTCTTTACAGATTTGTCTCTTGTGTCTGTGAAAATCATCTGTTTATCCTCACTTTTATAAATTAAAGTCCGTAGATTATTTCGTGCGCCAGATTTTCTGCCAAAAGTTTTCTTGCAGAATTAAGGCAGTTCCAATCTTTATCTTCTGTTACCGTAGCTGTGCTGCGCAGTTCGCATAAAATCGAGCCATTTTTCATATCAAGACAGGTAAGGTTTCCTTCGAGCGTGAGCGTGTATTTTTGGTCAGCATTTTTTTCAATTGGTGTAAGATATTTTACTTTTCCAAAAATAAGATATGCAGAATTTGAACCTACGAGATTTGACGCGGTTTTATAGACTGTCGGAATGTCGTCTGTCAAAATTGCATTTGAAAAATCAGCATTTCCGATTCTTACAAAACCTGAGCGCATAAGCGCCATAAGAAGGTTTGACGAAGAAACTGAATTGCTTAAAATCGGTTTTCCTGATGCATTGAAATCTACGATTGCGACAGTTCCGCCACGTGAAAAGAGGTTTGTCTTAACTTTGTAAGGCGCGCTTACAGAAACTTTTTCTGCGAGTTTTGCAATTTCTGCGTTTGTAACATCGCCGGAAGGATAAACACTTATTTCGCTGTTAAACGAAAATGTCGGAGTTGCAGGTACGAAAATTACAGTTCCAGAAGAATTTGTCGTAAGATTTGCCAGAGAAAATGTCGGCTGACCGTTAATTTTTGTTTCAGGAAAACTTATTGAGAGCTCAAGGCCTGCAGCCGGAGTTCCGTCTGCTTTTTCTGCTTTAAAAACGAATGGCGAAGAAAAAGCCTTTCCTTTTGTTGTTTCTTTTGGACTTGAAACAACTGAAAGTTTGATCCCCTCAATTTTTTTTGCATATATTGATTCTTCGGTTTCTTCTTTTTGTGCCGAAACAGAGCTGTTTACAACATTGAGTTTTCTAGGAACCTGAGGTGTTTTTGGGCGCTCAATTTCTTCAGCCTGCTCGATTTGAGGCTGCGGCTGGTCTTTTGGAGCTGATGCGCAGGATGTTATAAAAAAAGCAACTGATGTCGCAATGCTTAAAGTTACAGAAAGTGATTTTTTCATGATGTCTCCAGATAAATTTTTGCCATATGTATTTTTTTTATGGGAAAAATAGCATACCTTCTAATTTTATCCTAAAATCAAGTTTTTCTCAATAAAAAAACAGACAGTAAAAAAATTAAATTTATGGAAGTTTTATCAGTTCAAAATATTGCTAAAAAAGTTTCAAAAACCTATCATTTAGTCAGTGGGGCTGAGAATTCACTTTTAATAATGCAAAATAAAAAAAAGACGAGGCATAAAAATGAGACCGACTTTCGCTAGAATTCACCTTGAAAATTTAAAATATAACCTTGAATATATTCGCTCAAAAATAAACAAAAATGCAAAGATGTGTGTTGCGGTAAAGGCTGACGCCTACGGTCATGGCGCCGTAGAATGCGCAAAAACCGCCGTTGAGTGCGGAGCGGATTTTCTTGCTGTTGCGACTGTGGATGAAGGCATTGAGCTTCGGCTTGCAGGAATAGAAGTCGGAATTTTTGTTTTGAGCTTGTGCCAGAAAGAAGAAATGGAAGAGGTTGTAAAAAATGAGCTTACGCCTCTTGTTTTTGATGAAGAATACATCGGCTTTGTTGCGGAAGCTGCAAAAAAATACAAAAAAAACGGCTTTAACGTTCACCTGGCGGTTGACACCGGAATGGGAAGACTTGGCTGTCTTGCAAAAGATGCCGGAAAAGTTGCAAAAAAAATCGCAGAAACAGGTGTTTTGAAAATGGGCGGAATATGCACTCACTTTTCTGTCGCAGACAGTACCCAGCCTGAAAATTGTGAGTATACGGAAAAACAGTTCAAATTGTTTTTGGAAGCGGTTGAAAACGTAAAAAAAGAAGGAATTGATCCTGGAATCCGCCACTGCTCAAATTCGGCGCTTACACTGACTCATCCAGAAATGCACCTTGATATGTGCCGTCCTGGAATTATTGCATACGGATATTATCCAGGTCAGGTTGATAAAAAATATTTTGAAAAACTTGGTGAAAAAACTTTCTTAAAACCTGTTATGGAGCTTGTAACAAAGGTTGTCGCAATCCGCGAATTTGAAAAAGACAGGTCTGTTTCGTATGGCAGAAGATGGACTTCTTCTAAAAAAACAAAAATCGGAGTTCTTCCAATTGGTTATGCAGATGGACTTTTTCGCTGTTTTAATGAAGATGGCAAAAAACTTTATGTTGCAATTAATGGAAAAAATTATCCTGTCTGCGGAAGAATATGTATGGATCAGTGTATGATTGAGCTTGGAGAAGACAGTAATATTGAACGTTATTGTGAAGCCGTAATTTTTGGACCTGAAGAAAGCGGAGCTTTGCAAAGCGCTCAAAAAATTGCCGATATGACAGGAACTATCAGCTATGAAATTACATGTGGAGTTTCAAAGCGTGTGCCTAGAATTTTTGTAACCTCCGCAACCAGATAAAACGAGCCTGTTATGAGCAAAGTTTTTTTGTTTGAATTGCAAAAATCAAGAACTTTCTCGATTTGTTTTTTGTAATTCGAATCTGAATCAAATAAAAGACCTGCAGAAACAAACGAATTTTCGACTTCTGACAGGTCTGATTTTTTTATATTGCCTGGAACTGTCAAAAATATTTTTTGAAAATTTTGAGAATCTGTACATATGCTCTGTGAAAATAGTTCTGCGATTTCTTTGCTGTGCTTGTCCTGGGCGCAGGCAAAAAGAAGGGCGTCGATTTTTATTTTTGCGTTTTTTACTGTTTCCAATGTTAATTTTATGCTTTTTGGCGTGTGCGCTCCGTCCAGAATAAGATAAGGAATTTTGCTGAAATTCTGAGGACTTTTTACAAGCTCAAAACGGGCTGGAAGCGAAGTTTTTGAAAGGCCTTTTTCGATAATATCTTCTGAAATTTCTGGAAATGCGGTTTTTACTGCCAGAGCCGCAAGCGCTGCGTTTTGAGCCTGAAATTCTCCTGCAAGATTTAGCTCCGCGGTTAATGGGCGGGAAAAAAACGAAGATGAGATAGCCATTTTAGTCTTTATTTTTTCCGATGATGTGTAAATTTTTGTACTAATTTTGCAAATTTCATCGACAAAAAATATTTTTGCGTCTTTTCGGGCTGCAATTGATTTAAAGACTTCTTTTACGGATGGAATTTGCGGTGCTATAAAAACAGGAGTTCTTTCTTTTATAATTCCGCCTTTTTCTGCCGCGATTTTTTCTACTGTGTCTCCGAGATATTCTGTGTGCTCGAGTTCAATTGGGCCTATGCAGCAGGCTTTTGGCTTTATGACGTTTGTCGCGTCGAGCCTTCCTCCGAGTCCGACTTCAAAAACAGCCGCATCAAGTTTTGCTTTTCTGAAGCATAGAAAAGAATAGAGCGTTACGAGCTCAAACCATGTAATTGGGCGGTCTTTTAAGAAAGTTTTTGAATCAGTGCAGTTTATTAGACACTTTAGCTCTTCTGCTGCGTCTTCATAGTTTTTTTTGGACAAAAAATTTTGATTTTGGGTGATTCTCTCCAGAAAGTTTTCAATGTGCGGCGAGCTGTAAAGTCCGGTTTTTAAGCCTGCTTCTTCGAGAATTGAGGCTATGAATGCGGATGTTGAGCCTTTTCCTTTTGAGCCTGCGACGTGAAATGTTGGATATGAGAGTTCTGGGTTGCCTGCGAGTTTTGCAAAGTGTTCCATTGTGTCGAGCCAGAACATGTTTTTTTGCGGAAGTTTTTCAAAATTCAAGAATGAATCGAGCCAGTTTTCAAAATTTGCAAGATAAGGAGAAGAAGGTGCGGTGTTTTTTGTCATAGAAATGATTTTAATTAAAACAAATGTTTAAGAAAAGTGTTTGAAAGAAAATAAGTCCGCTCATGAGAAAACTCGTGCGCATTTTTTTTGTTAGGCCGGAAAACTTAGCCCGGATCGCCACGGAAAGACCGGACGAGCGAAGCGAGGAGGACTTGCAGTAAGAGCCGGTTTGAAAGGAAGCTGTGCTTCATTCTTGATTTTTTTGTTCTTAGATTGAAGAAAATGCTGAAGTTTTATATAACTTTAATGTAACTTTTTATGTTGCTTTAATTTTGATTTTTGCAGGGAAAATAAAATGTCTCAGACTGAGGAAAAACTTGAAAATAATGCCGATAAAATTCTTGCCGAAGCGGTTAGAAAATCTGAAATGATTGAAAAAGATATTGTTGTTAATCCGAAAAAATACCGTGTTTTGACAGGCGACCGTCCGACCGGAAATCTTCATATTGGACATTATTTTGGTTCGCTTAAAAATCGTGTCCGCCTTTCTAAGCTTGGCGTTCCGACTATGGTTTTGATTGCCGATTATCAGGTTTTGACGGATCACGACGCATTTGACAAAATCAGTCAGAATACAAAGCAGCTTGTAATTGATTATCTTGCCGCGGGAATTGAACCTGGAAAAGATGTCTGCATTTATCCGCACAGCCACGTTCCAGAGGCAAACCAGCTTATGGTTCCTTTTTTGACTCTTGTTTCTAGTTCTGAGCTTGACCGGAATCCGACTGTAAAGGACGAGATTGAAAAATCTGGAATGAAATCGGTGAATGCCGGAATGCTTACGTATCCTGTGCATCAGGCGGTTGATATTCTTTTTTGTAAGGGAAATGTCGTTCCTGTCGGAAAAGACCAGCTTCCTCATCTTGAAGTTGCGCGTCTTATTGCCAGACGTTTTAACAATAAATTTTGCCCGAAGAATCCTATTTTTCCAGAGCCTTACGCCTTGCTTTCTAAAACTCCAATGATAAAAGGTCTTGATGGTTCTGCAAAAATGTCAAAATCGCTTGGGAATACGATTATGCTTTGTGCAAGCGAAGATGAGACTGCAAAGCTCATAAAAAAAGCAAAAACAGATCAGGAGCGTCATATTTCTTATGATCCTGTAAACCGTCCTGAAGTTGCCAATCTTTTGCAGATAATTTCTCTTTGTACTGGAGAAGAGCCTGAAGCTATTGCCGAGAGAATTGGCGATGGTGGCGGCGGTATGCTGAAATCTGTGCTGACAGAAGCTTTGAACGAAGAATTGCGTCCTTTGCGCGCAAAACGCGCCGAACTCGAAAGTAATATGGACTATATTAGAGGCGTCCTCAAAAAAGGTGTTGTCCAGGCCCGCGAGATTGCCGTAAAGACGCTGGAAGAAGTTCGTGCTGTAATGAATATGGAAATTTAATAAGGGTAACTTAATTGCAAAGCATAAATAGGGTTGAGGGCGAAAAAATTGTAATTCATGGCGCCCGTGTTCACAATTTAAAAAATATAAGCATAGAAATTCCGAGAAATAAGCTTGTAGTAATTTCGGGACTTTCCGGTTCTGGGAAATCATCGCTTGCTTTTGATACGCTTTTTGCCGAAGGACAAAGGCGATATATGGAATCTCTTTCTTCTTATGCCCGGCAGTTCTTGGGAAGCATGGACAAACCCGATGTCGATCAGATTGAAGGACTTTCGCCTGCAATTTCTATCGAGCAGAAAACAACTCATAATAATCCTCGCTCTACAGTTGGAACAGTTACCGAAATTTACGACTATTACCGTCTTTTGTTTGCAAGAACCGGGCATGCGCATTGTCCTGTCTGCGGAAGAGAAATTAAGGAGCAGTCTGACGATCAGATTGTCGATTCGATCATGGACTGGGGCGAAGGAACAAGAATTACGCTTTTGGCTCCGGTAATTCATGGAAAAAAAGGCGAACATCAAAAAATCATTGACGATGCAAAAAAATCAGGTTTTGTTCGCGCAAGAATCGACGGACTTATGGTTGAACTGGACGATTCAATAAAACTCGACAAACAGAAAAAGCATACGATTGAAATTGTCGTTGACAGAATTGCATTGAAAGATGACTCAAGAAAACGTCTTGCCGAATCTGTTGAAACTGCCTTGAAAAGTTCTGACGGAGTTCTTGTTGTTTTAAGGCGTGTAAATGACAGCAGCGAAAAAGGCTGGCATGAAGAAGAAGTGTTTTTTTCTCAAAAAAATGCCTGCCCGGACTGCGGAATTTCTATTCCGGAACTGCAGCCGAGACTTTTTTCGTTCAACAATCCTTTTGGAGCTTGCCCGGAATGTACTGGACTTGGTGAAAAAATGGAATGGGATTCAAAAAAAATACTTCCGGATTCTTCTCTAAGCTTTAACCAGGGGGCGTTTCCGTTTTTTAATCCGTCGAGCGAATGGAATCAGGCGATGTTTCAGGCGATTGCAAAAGAAAACGGCTGGACTCTTGATACTCCGATAAAAGATTTGACCCGCGAACAGTTTGACAGCCTGTGGAATGGCGATTTGACTAAAAATATCCGCTGGATTTACAAAAAACAGAGCGGAGAAGGCTTTTCTGAATACAACCGTCCGTGGATAGGAATTCTTTCGGAAATGAAAAGACGGCACAATGAAGCCTGGGGGGAATCTCAGCGTGTGCGGATTGAAGAAAACTATATGTCTGTTTCCGAGTGTTCATCCTGCCATGGAATGCGTCTTAGAAAAGAAGCGCTTGGCGTTACTGTCGGAGGAAAGAATATAATTGAACTTTGCAGTCTGAGCGTTGCGGACAGCATTGAGTTTTTTAAGCAGCTTGAACTTTCTGAAACGGAGAAAAAAATTGCGGTTCAGCTTTTAAAAGAAATAAATGCCCGTTTAAATTTTTTGAAGAATGTCGGACTTGAATATCTTACACTTGACCGTTCTGCAGGAACTTTGTCTGGCGGAGAAGCCCAGAGAATTCGTCTTGCAACTCAGATTGGCTCTGGTCTTACTGGTGTTATGTATATTTTGGACGAACCGAGCATTGGACTTCATCAGCGCGACAACCAGAGGCTTATCGACACTCTTAATTACCTTAGGGATTTAAAAAATACTGTAATTGTTGTTGAACACGATGAACAGACTTTGCGTACTGCCGACTGGATTGTTGATATAGGTCCTGGAGCTGGCGTTCATGGCGGAAAAGTGATTGCAAGCGGAACTCCTCAGCAGGTAATGCAGGTTGAACAAAGCGTTACTGGACGTTATTTGAGCGGAAAGCTTTATATGCAGCTGCCGGAAAAGCGGCGGGAAGGAAATGGAAGTTTTATTTCAATAAAAGGTGCGCGCGAACACAATCTAAAAAATATTTCGGTCGACATTCCTCTTGGAACCTTTACCTGCATAACAGGAGTTAGCGGTTCTGGAAAATCGACACTTTTGAGCGATATTTTTTATCCTGTTGTTTCAAATAAATTGATGAAGACAAGCTACAAGCCGGGGCTTCATGATGAAATTCTTGGAATTGAAAATATCGATAAGGTCATAAATATCGACCAAAGCCCGATCGGAAGAACTCCGCGTTCAAATCCTGTAACCTATGTCGGAGTTTTTGATGCGATCCGCGAGCTTTTTAGCACGCTTCCTGATTCAAAGGCTAAAGGCTATACTCCAGGCCGGTTTAGTTTTAACGTAAAAGGCGGGCGGTGCGAAAAATGCCAGGGCGCCGGAACTCTTACTATCGAAATGAACTTTTTGCCGGATGTTTTTATTCAGTGCGATGTGTGCCACGGTCAGCGTTTTAACAGCGAGACTTTGGACGTCCGCTACCACGGAAAAAATATTTCTGATGTTTTGAATATGACGATTGAGGAAGCTGCTGATTTTTTTGCCGCGATTCCGCATATTTCAAGAAAACTAGAAACTCTTAAAAATGTCGGACTTGGTTACATTCAGCTTGGACAGAGCGCGCTTACTCTTTCTGGCGGAGAAGCTCAGCGTGTAAAACTTGCAACGGAACTTGCCCGTCCTTCAACAGGAAAAACTCTCTACATTCTTGACGAGCCTACAACAGGACTTCATTTTGCAGATGTAAAGGTTCTAATGGAAGTTATTCAAAAACTTGTGGACAAGGGAAATTCTGTCGTTATGATTGAACATAACCTCGATGTAATTGCTCAGGCGGACTGGATTATTGATCTTGGTCCTGAAGGTGGAACTGGTGGCGGTCAGATTGTTGACTTTGGAACTCCTGAACACATTGTTGCAAACTGGAAAAAAACTGGAAGCTGGACAGGAAAATATCTTGAAGAAACGTTAAATGCGGCGCACAAAAACTGACGGTCTTGCAATGAGAAAAAAAGCGCTTTTAATATTTTTATTTTTTTCTCTTGTGTCTTTTGCTTTTTGTAAAGAATCTTCGGCTGAAGGGCAGGTTTCTGTCATAAATATTGAATCTGCCGAAAAATCTGAGTACAAAAAAGATCAGCTTTCTGGCGGCGACTGCATTATTCTTTCTGGAAATGTCGTAATTTCTGTTTCTCGCGGAAATGACAAAACAACAGTTTCTGCTGACAGAATAAACTACAACCGTTCTTCGGAAATGCTTTATGCGGAAGGAAACGTCTGTCTTGAACAGAGCGGCTCGTCTTCTGCCGGCGGAGAAAAAATCACCGCAAACAGTCTTCTTTTTAATACTTCGACCTTTGAGGGAGTTTTTGACAACGGCCGTGCAGTTCAAACTTCGTCAGATGCAATAAATCTTCCTTCAGGCTCTACTTTGATTGTTGCAAGTGAAATTTTCGGCAGGGATTCCGGAGGAACAATCGCTTTTAAAGGCGGCGAGCTTACTTTTTGCGACGATGAGAATCCTCATTGGAAAATCCGCGCGCGGAGAATTTGGCTTTTGCCGGGCGGAGAATTTGCCTTTTTTAGCGCGCTTCTTTATGTTGGCCGTGTGCCTTTGATTTATCTTCCTGCTTTTTATTATCCGAAAGACGAATTGATTTTTAATCCTGCGATGGGCTATAAATTCCGCGAGGGATATTTTATAAATACGACAACTTATCTTTATGGCCGGAAACCTGCGGACGCAAAATCTACAAATGACAGCTCGAATTCTGACGATGATGATAAAATAAATCCTTTCAGCTTTATGAAAACCGACTCTATGAAAGAGCAGGTGCGTGAAGGAATCGTGCTTCATAATCTTGATGCGGATTTTAAAGGCGACACTACAAATCATGTAAAAATTATGGCGGACTATTATGCAAATTTGGGAGCAATGGTCGGCGCTGACGTTGTGCTAAAACCTTCCAAGATACTTTCAGATCTTCAATTCAATACAGAACTTGGATTTAGCAATACTATTTTTAAAAACAATTCGGCTTATCTTCCGTACAACCAGCTTGGAGATAAGGTCCTGGATTCTTCAAACTTGATGGGCTATACTTTGCCGTTCCGTTATCAGTTTAACCTAAAGCTTTCGATTTCTTCTCCGTTCAACCTTACGCTTTCAATGCCGCTTTATTCGGATCCATATTTTGACTATGATTTTAACAATCGCGCGGAGACAATGGACTGGATTGACTTTCTTATGTCTGGTGTTGCAACTGACGATTCTGAAGAAGACAGCGTTACGACGGTTTCTTCATTTAACTGGAATTTAAACGGCTCTTATACTTTCAAATTGCCGGAATTCATAAAGCCTTTTGTTTCTACTCTTTCAATTTCTAGTTTTTCTTCTTCGATAGTTTTTTCTTCCCAATCGGCGGCCTTGACTGACCGTGATGAATACAGGAATGACTCGGCATGGGCGAGCTATACTCCAGAACGATATTTTTACTATCCGAGCCAGGTTACGCCTTTTAAAATCGGCGCAAAAATTTCTGGAACGATTTTTCAGTATCCGAAGGCTTCGGCATCTTCAAAAAAACAGTCAGTTTCGCTTTCTTTATTGCCGCCTCTTGAATTTGATGACAAAAAAAATGAAGAAAATTCTGACAAAAAAGAAGAAAGTTCCGATTCTGAAGAAAATATTCTTTTTGATGAGTCTGCGCTTCCATCGATTGCCACGTTGAACGGTTCTGTACGCAGCTTAAATGGAATTACCTACAAACTCGGTTACAGTATTTCGCCGGATTTTACTTCACAAATTTCATATTCATCTTCAAATTTAAAGATTCCTGAAGATTTTGATTGGCGGACTGTCCAGGCAACTTATATTCAGGTAAAAGCTCCGGCAACTTTGACGAGCAATCTCGGTTATAAAGACAGCTTTCTTTCGCTTGCAGACACTTTTACGTTCAATCCGGTTTTTCAAAAGCATCCTTATCTGAACAACGACACTTCGGACGGAGGATATTCTGAATCTTCAATTGCTTCGATTAAAAAAGCCGACTACAATGCAAGAAAACTCGATTTGACGGACACGAACGCGCTTACTTTTAAGCCTCTCTATTACACGAATTATTTTTCAAATACGGCCCTCACATGGAATACGACCGTAAAAATGATCCAGACAAAATACATAAGCGACGACGTAAACAATCCTGAGTGGGAATATCTTACGATGGATTTGACCGACGAAGAATGTGTAACGACACATAATCTGAATCTTGTTCTTGCTGCAAATGAAGGGGATTTTGGACAGCAGCTTTCGCTTACGACAACTCTTCCTCCTCAGGTTGATTCTTACACAGGCGTTTTTTCGCTTAATTTTCCGTACACAACTTTTTCTGTCGGAACAGGAATCAAGCAAAAAAGTTCTACTGACGACACCTGGGTAAAAAACGATATTTCGCAGTCGCTTTCATTTAAGTTTTTTAACAGCAAATTGAGTCTTTCTCAGTCTTACGTTTATGATTGGGAAGAGGAAGAGCACGATTCCTTTAAATTTTCTTTGAGCGGTTATGGCGCGCAGCTTGCATATACAATGAGTTATTCAAATGTTTATGAATTTGACGTTGAATATGATTCAAACGGAGATATAACCAGCCGAAAAGGATGGAAGTCAACTTCAGACAAAAAATTCCAGCCATATTCGTTGAGTTTTGCGTACACAAGTCCTTCAAAAACGTTCAAGCACTGGACCGACAAAATTTCGTGGACACCGTCACTTTCTACAAGTTTTGTCTATGATTTTGTGCGTCCGACAAGCAGTTATTTTGTTTTTATACCGAAGATTACTTTTAAGATAAATGAGCTTCTTGATTTTTCATTCAGTTCTGAAAGCCGCAACAACGTAATTTACAGATATTTCTGTTCAGATTCAGATTATGCCTATTATTACGGAAACAACGGAGAAAGAAATGTTTTGAATGATTTAATAGATTCATTCAGGCTTGATAGCGACGAAAAACGGAAAAATTCCGCCTTTAAGCTAAAATCTCTTGTAATGTCGATAACTCACGATCTTGACGATTGGGATTTGAACTGTTCGTTTAAAATTTCACCGCGCTACATTTCTGCAACTTCTAGCCAGCAGGCGCATTACGACTTTAGTCCGTATTTTTCTTTGAGCGTAAGCTGGCGGCCAATGTCAGGAATGAAGACGGAAATTCTTGATGAATATGGAGAATGGAGTTTAAAATAAATTCAGTTTTTTGATGATTTTTTTAAAGAAAGGTGATAGAATAAGCAAATTGGAAAACGAATTTACTATAGTTCTTTCAGATCCGGAGATTCTTTCTCAGGTTTGTGGAACGAATGACAGCAATTTAAAGCTCATCGAACAGCATCTTGGAGTCAGCATTTTTACAAAAGGAAACGAACTTTCAATTGCTGAAGCTTCCGCTGAAATTCAGCAGAAATTCAAGTTCATAATCGACCGTCTTAGCGATGAAATCTCTGAGAATAGGCTTGAAAACAGTATTTCTGGTTCCGAACTGATTGAATCTGTTCTGAATACTGGAGTTGAAAATTTTGATGCTCAGAAATTTTCAATTTCAATTCCAGGAAGCACGAGAAAAATTTATCCAAAAACAAAAAATCAGGCAAAACTCATCCAGTCGTTCCGAAAAAATGACATGGTTTTTGCAACAGGTCCTGCAGGAAGCGGAAAAACTTTTCTTGCCGTTGCAGAAAGCCTGCGTCTTCTTTTAAGCCATAAAATAAGTTCAATTATTCTTGTGCGTCCGGTTGTCGAGGCTGGAGAAAGTCTTGGTTTTTTGCCGGGAGATATGCAGGACAAAATAAATCCTTATTTAAGGCCCCTTTATGATTCTATGAGCGCCTGTATTCCTTCAGAAATGGTGAAAAAATTTCAGGAGAATGGTATAATTGAAGTTGCGCCTTTGGCTTATATGCGCGGACGTACCTTGAGCAATGCGGCTGTAATTCTTGACGAAGCGCAGAATACGACGTGTGAACAGATGAAAATGTTCCTTACCCGAACCGGAGAGAATTCAAAAGTGTTTATAACGGGAGATGTTACTCAAATAGATCTTCCGAAAAAAATTCCATCTGGTCTGGTTCAGGCACTTGAAATTTTAAAAAGTATAGAAGAAATAAGCATGGTTGAACTTGACGGCGAAGATGTCGTTCGTTCACCGCTTGTTAAAAAAATTGTACAGGCTTATGAAAATGACAAAAGCGAATAACGGAAAAAATTCTTTTTTTTATGATTTATTTCATTCTGCACTTGAATATGTAAAGAAAAACTGGGCGATTCTGCTTGTTTTTTCAATTACATTTTTGGTTTCTGCCGTAATTGTTTATTTTGACGCGAGCACGCGGCAGACTATTGCTTCTTTTTCGATTGACGAATATGAACCGGGAATGGTTGCCGACAAGACAATCATTGCTACGACAAATCTTGCAGCCGATGATCAGTTTCCGATTGCGGTCGAAGAAGGCGAAAAAGTAATAAGAAAAGGTTTTCCAATTGCGGAAGAGGATTATTTAAAACTGCGAAAGATGGCGGCATCTCCGTCCTACATTGATTACAGGGTTTTCGCGGACAATATTCTGTTTCTTATGCTTGTTTCTGCGATGGCATTTTTGCTTTTTTCTCCTGTCTGCCTAGGACGCAAGGTTGAGCTTAAAGAAATTATTCTTGCCTCTCTGCTTTTTGTAGTTGTTTTTGGAGTTGCCTGTTTTGGCGACAAGGCTCCGCTTTTTCAGGGAATTTTCAATCTTCCTGTAATTATTCCTTCTGGATTGTGCGTTGCTTTGATTACGATTCTTTTTGGACAGATTTTTGGACTTTATTTTTCGATATTGATTTCTTTTGGAGTGCTCTGTGCCTGCAATTTTGAATTGATTCCATTTTTGTATACACTTGCATCTTCTCTCTCAATCGTAAAAATTCTCCGTACGATAGAAAACAGAATTGATATGATTTTTTCTTCGATAGGTGTTGCCGTTCTGAACGTAATTTATATCTGCGTGTTAAAAGTTATCTTTAATGATAATTTTTCTGACTGCGTATTCCCGCTTGCAGGAGTTGCATTTAACGGTTTTATTTCTGGTATTCTTGCGCTTGGTCTTCTTACACCGCTTGAAGTTGTAATGAATACGGCTTCGGTTTTCAGGCTCATGGATTTAAGCGATCAGAATTCTCCTGTCTTGAGAAAACTTTTGCTTACAGCCAGCGGAACTTATCAGCACAGCATAATGGTAAGCCAGCTTGCAGAAAGCGCCTGCAAGGAAATCGGGGCAAATTCGCTTTTGGCGAGAGTTGCGGCTCTTTACCACGATATTGGAAAAATGGAGCATCCTGAGTATTTTACGGAAAATAACATTGATTCTGAAAATAAACATACGGATTTAAACCCGTCGCTTTCGGTTTCAATTATAAAAAGTCATTTGCGCCTGAGCGTTGAAAAGGCTCATCAAATGCATCTTCCTGCCCAGGTTGTAAATATTATTGCAGAGCACCATGGAAATTCTGTAATTTCGTATTTTTTCAACAAGGCAAAAGAAAAAGATCCGAACGCGAACGAAGCAGATTTCCGTTATGACGGAAAACTTCCCTCTACAAAAGAAAGCGCTGTAGTCATGCTTGCCGATGTTGTTGAAGCTGCCTGCAAATCTTTGGAAAAGCCAACAGCACAGCGTCTTGAAAAATTTATTCAGCAGCTGATTGAAGCAAAAATTGCGGCAAGACAGCTGGACGACTGCGCCCTTACTTACGGCGAAATGACAAAAATAAAAAATACTTTCGTTTCGATTCTTGCGGCATATTATCACGGACGCATAAAGTATCAAAATCAGGATTCAACGGATTCTTCTACTTCTGAAAAAAATAATTCTGAAGGTGAAAAAAATGAATAGAGTTCTTGTTTCTATGCAGGACGGACTTAGCGAGCCTGCCTGGTTTGGAAAAATTGAAAAATATGAACAGGAAGTTTTAAAAAGACTTGGTTTTGACGGTCAGGAACTTTCGATTTTGTTTTGCAACGATGAGTTTATTCAGGAATTGAATAAAAATTACCGTGAAATAGATGCTCCAACTGACATTCTTTCCTTTGAAAATGGTGAAGAATACACTGATGAAAACGGAATAAAATGGTTCAGTGCGGGCGACATTATAATTTCTCTTGATACATTGCCAAAAAATGCAGAATATTTTAAGGTTACACAGAATGAAGAATTAAAAAGGCTTTTGATTCACGGAACCTTGCATTTAAATGGAATGGATCACGGAGAAGAGCATGTCGGCGAAGGTCTTGAAATAAAAAGTCCGATGCTGAAAAAACAGGAAGAAGTTTTAAAAACTTTTTCTGATGCCGATCTTATTTAAGCATTAAAAGCGCGTCTTAAGATTTAAAAATTTCAAGACGCGCTAAAAAATAAAAAGGGATTTTATGAGTATTTTTGGTTTAGGAAAGAAAAAAGACGACGGTTCAAATTCAAATTTTTCTGGAAAAAACGGCAATGAGCAGTCAGAAAGTCAGGATAATTTAAGTTTAATTGAAGAAAAAAAAGATATGATAAAAGGAATCGAGGATTTGTCAGAAACTTCTGTAAAGGAAGTTATGATTCCCCGGATTGATGTCGACTTTCTTTCGATTGATACTCCTCAGGAAGAACTCCTTGCAAAAATTGCAGAAAGCGGACATTCGCGTTTTCCTGTTTATTCGGAATCAATCGACAATGTGCTTGGAATTCTTTATGTAAAGGATTTGCTTGCCGTGATTTCAAAAAATCAGGAAATTGACCTTGAGAAACTGCTTAGAAAGGCATATTTTGTTCCTGAATCAAAAAAAATCGACGGACTTTTGCGCGAGTTTAAAAGGCGCCATATTCATATTGCAATTGCCGTTGACGAATATGGTGGAGTGAGCGGTGTCGTCTGCATGGAAGACATTATTGAAGAAATCGTTGGCGATATTCAGGACGAATTTGACAACGAAAGGGAAGATATTCTTGCGATTGGAAATCAAATTTGGCTTTGCGACGCAAGGGTCAATCTCGAAGATTTGAACGAAAACATAAATTCAAACTTTCCGACGGAAGATTTTGATACTCTAGGCGGTTTTGTCCTCGATCTTTTTGGAAGAATTCCTGTAAAATATGAAAAAATTAATTGGGGCGGCTTTGAATTTATCGTTCAAGATATGGAAGGCCACCGCGTAAATCTTATTAAAGTTATAAAAAAAGCAGAATCAGAAGAATCGGAAAAAGAATAACGTTAAAAGATGTTCGATTTACTTTTGGGTGGGAGAAAATGAAAAAAATTGCTTTGCCGATTTTAGTTTTTTTTATTCACTGTGCATTTTTTGCGCAGGCCGAAAATCTTTCTGCCTTAAAACATTATGAGCGCGGTCAAGAATTTGAGGCGGAAGAAAACTGGTATTCGGCCAGTGAAGAGTTTCAGCTTGCGCTTCAGGAAAATCCTTCTTTTGGAGAAGCGTGGTTTTTGCTTGCAAAGGCGACTTATGAACTTAATGATTTTGAGCTTTGTCTTGATTATCTGGACAGCGCGCAAAAATTCATAAAAGACCGCACCGATGTTTTGAATTTGCGCGGAATGTGCCTTATTTCGTTGCGCCGTTTGGACGAGGCGCAGAAAATTTTTAAGGAAATTTTGCATAAGTATCCTAACAATATTGAGTCGCGTTTTGGGCTTGCAGAAATTGAGCTTTACAACGGAAGTTTTGATTCTGCCAGAAGTTTTTATCTTGATGCGCTAAAACGTCAAAAAACAAACAGAAAAGCTCTTCTTTCGCTTGCGCTTCTTGCTTCGGAAACGGGAAAAGATGAACTTTCTGAAAATTACATTCAACAGGCTCTAAAAAGCCATCCGTCAGAAAGTGAAGTTTATTATTTTGCAGCGTACTTAAAGGCAAAAAAAGGCGACTTTGCTGAAGCCGAAAAAAAAGCGCGTTCCGCTCTTCAGTTAAAGACTGATTTTTATCAGGCTTATATGCTTCTTTCTTCGATTCTTTATGAACAAAAAAAATATGATGAAGTAATAGATATTTGCGATTATCTTATCGACAAAGACCGAAATACAATTGCAGCCTGGTATCTGAAAGGACTTTCGCTTTCCCGTCAGAAAAATTTTGATTCCGCGCTTGAAATTTTGTCTGCGGCGCTTGCAATTGAGCCTGAGGATGAAATTCTGCGAAGCGCGCTTGAGCTTCTTGTTGATAAAAATTTGCCGCTTGAAGATACAAGGCGTTCAGCTTGGGCGCAGTTTCATATTTTAAAGGCGAGGGAATATGCAAAATTTTTCAAAGGCGAGCAGGCAAGGTACGAATATCAGCGCGCCCTAAAAATTGATCCGAACAACATAATTGCTAGAAGTGAATTTGCCGCAGAAATTTACAAACTCGGTCAAAATGAGCTTTATTTGGAGCAGCTTTCGTTTATAAAAAATAATGAAAAAATTGACGAAAAAACTCTTTCGGATGAAGAAAAATATACTTACACAAAAACTAACGATACTATTGAAGCTCTTTCTTCGCTTATGAAATATTCTCTGAGCGCGAAATGGAATGTTGAGCCGTTCTATCTTGATAAAATCAGATGGAATATCGGGCTTTATTATACAAGACAAAACGCAGTTCTTTTGCATCCAGATTCTCAGGAAATCGCCGCTGAAATGGCAAGTGAAAGTTTTAACGGAATTGCGGTTACTGCGGTTAATGTTGAAAAAAATCCTGTTGCGAACTTTGGAGAGGCTTTTTTGAAGGCACGAAAAAGTTCTCAGGATTATTTTATTTTGATGAATTTTGAGGAAACTGAGCGTGAAGTAAGTCTTGATGCGGCCGTTTACAATGGCAGAAACGGAATAAAAATAAGCGAATTTAATCTATTTAGAACTGGAAATGACAGGTTTTCGTCGATAATCCGCTCTTTTAGAAGAAATGTCTTGAATTTGCTTCCGGCGCGTGGAAAAATTCTTGCAAGAAGCGGAAATAAAATTCTTATTGACATGGGAAAAAACGAGGGAATTGAAAAAGGAACTGTTTTGGACGTAGTAAAAAAAGGAAATGTCCGGACCTGCGATTCAAAGCCGGGAGTAAGTTTTGATGAGAAATTTGCTCTTGGGCAGATTGAAATAGAAAAAAGCGATGAAGAAATTTCTCAAGGAATTCTAACTCAAAAAAGTTTTTATGACCGGGTGAATATTGGAGATGAAGTTTTGGTAAAAAAAATTCCTGAAAAAAAGGAAAGTTCTCAGTCTGTAACTGCGGATGTAAATCCTTCTGCGGATGAAAACGGAAATCCATACTCAAGGACGGAAAAGCTTACTGCGGAAGAGCTTGGCCTTGTAAAAACTCCGGCTTTTTTGGATTTAATAAGAAAAATTTACTAGTCAGAAAATGTGGCAGGGGGTGTAGAGGCGCCTTTGGCGTTGTCTGCTGCTGGCAGCAGGCAATGGAGCGCGAGGACGCGGAACCTCGGAACACCCGGTTTTTGCTATGCAAAAAGCCACCCGAATCTTAAAAAACACTTAAAAAATTCCCATTTGTATAATCTGTAAAAATTTACTATACTTTTTATCTATGAAAAATATCAAAACGACTAAACGGCTTATCACTTCGGCTTTGCCTTATGTAAACAATATTCCGCATCTTGGAAACCTTATCCAGATGCTTTCCGCTGATGTTTTCGCGCGTTTCTGCCGCTCACGTGGCTACGAGACAATGTATGTGTGCGGAACTGACGAGTATGGAACTGCAACGGAGACAAAGGCTCTTCAGGACAAAAAGACTCCGCGCGAGCTTTGCGATTACTATTACAAGATTCACAAGGAAATTTACGAGTGGTTTAACATTGCATTCGACAAATTCGGACGTACTTCAAACGAGGAATGTACTGAAATCACTCAGTCAATGTTCAATGACTTGGACAAGAACGGCTTCATAAAGGAGCACACTAGCCAGCAGCTTTTCTGCCCGAAATGCCAGATGTTCCTTGCCGACCGCTACGTTGACGGAACTTGCCCGAAATGCGGCGCGACAGACGCGAGAGGAGACCAGTGCGACAGCTGCGGAACTCTTCTTGACCCGACACAGCTTTTGAATCCTAAATGCCACACTTGCGGCTCGACTCCTGAAGTGCGCGAGACAAAGCATCTTTACATTGACTTGCCTTCAATCGCGCCGAAACTTGAGGAATGGATGAAGAATGCAAGTGTCGAGGGAAAATGGGCGCAGAACGCGATTCAGATGACACGCGCATGGATTCGGGACGGCTTGAACGAGCGCGCAATCACACGCGACCTGAAATGGGGAATTCCTGTTCCAAAGTCTGGCTACGAGAACAAAGTCTTCTACGTCTGGTTCAACGCTCCAATCGGATATATGTCAATCACAAAGCAGCTTGAAGACGAGCTGAAATCTGCCGGAAAAAAATCTTTTGACTGGAAAAAATGGTGGCTTCCGTCAGAAAGCGATGAGAAATTCGCCGAAGACGACGCGAAAATCGAGCTTTTCCAGTTCATCGGAAAGGACAATATTCCGTTCCACACAGTTGTTTTCCCTTGCTCAGAAATCGGAACGGGCAGAGACTACACAAAGCTTTATCATATGTCATCGACAGAATTCCTGAACTATGAGGACGGAAAATTCTCAAAGTCAAAAGGAGTAGGCGTTTTCGGCTCAGACGCGAAAGAGTCTGGAATTCCAAGCGACGCGTGGAGATTCTACATTTACTACAACCGCCCGGAAAATCAGGACTACCAGTTCACTTGGAAGGACTTTCAGGAAAAATACAACAAGGAGCTGATTGGAAATCTCGGAAATCTTGTGAACCGCACTTTGCTTTTCATCAACAAGAACTACGGCGGAAAGATTCCTGAAGGCAAAAAGGACGAGGCTTTGTGGGCGCAGATCGAAGAAAAAGAGAAAAAAGCGACAGAGCTTCTTGAATGGGCTGAGATAAAAGACGCTCTCCACACAATCATGGAGATTTCGGACATCGCGAACAAGGCATTCCAGGCGGCTGAGCCGTGGAAGACAATCAAGACCGACAAGGCTGTTGCGGACAACATTCTCTACAATCTCGCATACGTAATCAAGGACCTGATGATTCTTCTCGAGCCTTATCTTCCGACTTACACCCAGATTATCGCGGGCTATCTTGGAAAGAAAATTTATTCGGCGACATTCGCAGAGCCTTGCGCAGAAGAATCTTTGACATGGAGCGACTTGGGAAAAATCGAGGGCTTGGACACAATCGCCGAGACTTCGGTTTACTTTACTCCGCTTGACAACAAGACTGTTGACGCTTTCCGTTCTAAATTCGCAGGAAAAAAAGAAGAAAAGCTTGAGAAAAAGGAAAACAAGAGCAAAAAGGCGAAAAAAGAAGAGCCGAAGCCGGCTTTAACGCCTGAGCAGCAGATTGACTTTTTCAATAAGAACATCGAGCTTCGCGTGGCAAAAATTGTCGATGTAAAGCCGAATCCGGAAGGCGAGAAGCTTTATATCGAGACTCTCGACGACGGAAACGGAAAAACGCGCACAATCCAGTCAGGACTTAGAATGTACCTTAAAGAAAGCGATTTGCTTGGAAAACACGTTGTGATTGCGGCAAACCTTGCTCCGAGAAAAATGCGAGGAGTTGAAAGCTACGGAATGTTGCTCGCAGGCGACTACAAGGACAAAGACGGCAAAGACTGCGTTGAAGTTCTTGACGCTTCATGGGCTGAGCCTGGAACAAAAGTCGTTCTTGAAGGCGCGGACGAAAGCGCGGCAAAAAAAGCCGAAATCACAGGCGACGAATTCTTCTCTGTTTCAATCAACGCTGTGAGCGGCACAGTCGAAATCGCAGGCAAAAAGCTCCTTGCGGCCGGAAAAGAAATCAAGACTGTGAACGCTGTCAATTCTGAAATCGGATAAAATAAAAAATATTTTAGAGCCGCAAAAGCCTGATTATCGCAAAAAAGATGATAAAAACGGCAAGTAACGGCTCTTTGTTTTTATAAAAGTAAAAAAGAATATGTCTATTGAACTTTACATTTTTGACTGCGACGGCGTGATTATAAATTCTGCGGAGGACATTGCATCGGCTGTGAATGTTTCGCTTAAAGAATTCGGCTACTGGCAGATTCCTCTTGAAAAAGTCGTTGAATTTGTGGGCGACGGAACTGAAAAGCTTCTGCTCCGCGCGCTAAAATTCTCCACAAAAAACAAATTCGACGAGAATTCCGCTTACGGAAAAGAAAATTTTCAGAAAATTCTCGATTTTTATCTTAAATATTATTACAGCCACGCGGTCGAAAAGACAAGCCTTTACGCTGGAATAAAAGAGCTTCTCCGCGCCTTGAAAGAAAAAGGAAAAAAAGTCTGCCTGCTTACAAACAAGCCGGAAAAAATCGCCGAAGTGATTTTGAAGAAACTTGATGTTCTCGAATATTTTGACCTTATTACAGGACCTGACACTTTGGACGAGAACGGAGAAAAAATCCAGAAAAAGCCTGCTCCAGACGGACTTGAATATACTTTGCGGAAAATCAATTCAAAATTTGGAACGAAATTTACCGCAAAGAATGCGATTATGTTCGGAGACAGCGCGCAGGACATTCAGGCTGGAAAATCGTTCGGCTGCAAGACTGTCGCTTGCCGCGGCGGACTTGGCAACAAAGGGCTTTTGATGGCGGAAAAGCCTGATTTTTGTTTTTCGGTGGCGAGCGAGATTGAAAAATTCATTGATATTCTTTCAAAAGACGACGGCGTTACCGGGATGGAAAAATACGCGATGAAAAACGAGGTGCCGGTTCTCCAAGATGCCGGAAGCGACTTTATCGCGGACTACATCAAAAATCACGAGATTAAAAATATTCTTGAAATCGGAACAGCGATTGGAACTTCGTCAATCCGTTTTGCGAAAATCCGTGATAACATTCACGTAACGACAATCGAGATTGACTCTGCCCGGTATGCTCAGGCTGTCAAAAATGTTGAAAGTGAAGGCTTGAAAGAAAAAATCACGCTGATTCTAGGCGACGCGCTCACTGCGGAAATCAAAGGAAAATTCGACCTGATTTTTATCGACGCGGCGAAAGCACAGTACATAAATTTCTTCAACAGATATTCTCCGCTTTTGGCTGAAAAAGGCGTGATAATAAGCGATAATCTGTCATTTCACGGAATGGTTGAAGACTTGAGCCTGACACACAACTATAGCACGATAAAACTTGTAAAGAAAATCCGGAAATATATCGACTTTTTGAAAACCAACGAGAATTTTGAGACCGAATTCTTCAAAGTCGGCGACGGAATCGGCGTGAGCAGAAGAAAAAAATTGCACTAATCCAGAGATTTTTGTTTATTTTTGTTAAATGGCGGAAACGTTTTTAAAACAATCTTCTTTCTATTTCCAAATTTTCATTTTTTTGCTAAAATGAGCGAGTTATTATGTCTATTCGTTTTCAACAGTCCGATTTCTGGTGCGATTTTAAAAGTGCGCATGGCTGGAAATCTATAAAAATTGATAAAATCAACGTTCTTTTTAGAATTTTTAAAAAAGGTCCGCTTAAATTTTCTATATGCTATGTTCCTATGGCTCCAGAATTTAAGATGGAAAACTGTGTTCCTGGATTTGAAGTTCATGCGGAAAGTGAAGTTGGCTATGTGAAGTCGCTTGGAGTTCTTTCTGAAACAATAAAAAATAGTCTTTCTGAAAAACCTCTTTTTATAAGGTTTGATGTTCCTCTTGACATGCCTTCGGTTGAAATTAGAGATGAGTATCTTTCAAGGCTTGGTGAGCTTTCAAAAATTGCCGGTGTAAACTTAAAAAAAAGCAAGACTGATATTCAGCCTCCTGACAGCACTTTTTTGGATTTATCTCTTTCTGAAGATGAGCTTTTAAAAAATATGAAAAGCAAATGGCGCTACAACATACGCTACGCTTCAAAGCACGGAGTTGAAGTTCGCGCGGTTGATGCGGATTCTGCGGATTTTGAGAAGGATTTAAATTCATTCTATTCGCTTTACAGGCAGACTGCTTCTCGTGACGGAATTGGACTTCATCCTCTTTCTTACTATCGTGATTTGCTCGAACGAGGTGCAGAATCGTCAAAATCTGGCTCAGAAAAAAGAACGAAAATCACCCTTTATATAGCAAGCCATGAAGGTGAAGATTTGGCCGCAATAATAACTCTTTTTCAAGATAACGAGGCGGTTTATCTTTATGGATGCTCGTCAAACAATAAGCGTAATTTAATGCCGAATTATCTTGTGCAGTGGACTGCAATTTGCGATGCAAAGAATTACGGCTCAAAAATATATGATTTTTACGGAATTCCTCCGACGGGAAGCGAAAATCATCCTATGCACGGGCTTTATCTTTTTAAGACGGGGTTTGGCGGGCGGGAAGTGCACAGACCTGGAAGTGTAGACATTCCGCTGTCAAAATTTTATGGACTTTACTGTCTGGCAGAAAGTTTGCGTGCATTTTATCACAAAAAAATTATGAAAAAAATCAGGGGAAGATTGTAGGAGAAATATTATCAAAATTTTGATATGTTCTAATTCCTTGTAATATATGCACATAATAAAAAGTCTATCTTGATTTTTTATTTCCGTGTGCATAAAATGTATACAATTTGTACCGAAAAAAAAATCCCCCTTAAATTGCTATGCACGGAGCATATTTTCTTTACAAGAGAAAGTTAAAAAAGGGAATAGTGTGGTATTACAAAGCCTACAAGCCCGATGGCACATTATCCACTGGTAAATCTACCGGGCAAACTTCTAAACAAAATGCCAGGGCGTATTGCGACAATCTGCTTCAACGTGGTTTCTTGTTTAACGGAATATCCATCTCGTTTCAGTCCTATGCAAGCGGCTGGTTTAGCGAAGGCTCTTCGTGGCTAGAAAATAAGCTTATTGAAAGTTCCGAAGATTCTCCATCTATTTCTAAGCGTACACTTTATCAATATGAACTGTCCTTAAATAAACATATACTTCCTTATTTTGGACATTTGAGAATGAATGAAATTACACCAAATACAGTAAAATCATTCAGAACGATGTTATTAAATGAAAAGGGGATTAGCCGGGGCACTATAAATAATGTTGTGAAAGCACTTAAAATTATTTTAGATACTGCTTTAGCCGACGATGTTATGGTTCACAATGCTATGAGAGGAATAACATCTTTACGAGAAAACTGTTCTACAAGAGATGCCTTCACTTATGAAGAAGCAGTCAAGATTTTTGATTATAAATGGCAAGATAAATCAAATAAACTTTTGATGTTAGTCGCAGCCCTTACTGGAATGAGAATAGGGGAACTTCTCGCTATAGGCAAGGACAGACTTCACGAAAAATACATTGATGTATCTTTACAAAATTTCAGAGGAACTCTTATTAGTTGTAAAACTAAAATTGGAAGAAAAGTTCCTATTCCTAAATTGTTCATTGGCTGAACTTAAACACGACACTACCTACTGGCTCGGAACTGCCGTTGTTATTAAGCTATTATTCTTGGTTTATGTTTGTCGAGAACTGTGCGGATTTTACTTTAGCACCCGGCATACAACGAATGAACCTGCAAGATGCTATAAGCGTTCTTAATAAGCTGCTTATAGACCACAAAATCATAATGAAAGTTATGCAATAAGGAGTGTATATAATGGAAAATAAAAACGAATACGCAATAACGAACGTTTTACAGAGTTTGGAAAATGCTATAACATATTGTAGTTACCTAAACGAATCAAGCATTAGGTGGGAACTTGAGGAACTTTTTGAACGAACAAAAAAGTCTTTCGAGCGAAAATACAATAAGGCAATAAAGGAGAATTGATATGGAAAATGCAACTAGGAAAGTAAGCCTTTATAGGGACGGTGAGAGATTGGCAATCTATACATTAGGCAAGGTTCTTGGGGTTCCTCTTGCGATAAGAAATAGTATTGATGAGCAGGATTTGAATGAAATCGTAAATAAGACAACTCTTGATGATTTAGTTTTTATGCCGCCTAAAATGGTTGCAGATTGTTTCATTTTGTTTTTCAGAAAAAGATATTCTGTTGATTCTTTGTTCAAGAAATACATCAATTACTTGGCGACAAGATAAAGGAGGTTCTGTGGATTATAAAGACATTGATTTTGACCCGGAGTTGTCTGGGTATTACAAGCTGTGTCTAAACAATGGTTATGTCGGTATCAATAGAATCTATTGCTACTGCGTAAAACACGAGTGCTTTGTTAGTAACAAACAGGCAAAGCACAGACATTGTAAAGAGAATTGCAAACATAAACGGCTTCTAAATGAGGTTGAACTGTAAAAGGCTAGGTTAATTCCTAGCCTTTTTTATTTTCCAGGAGCGTGTATGGAAGAATTACTCAACTACTTGAAAGAAGATGTTCAGACAGTTTTAGTGGACATTGAAAAAGACAACACTCAGACAAGCGATTTTAACTATCACCTTGAGATGTTGTATTCGTCAATTTCTGCATACCTTGCAGAAACATATAGCAAAACAAAGCGGACAGTTTGGGAAACTGTAGCAAAAAAAACAGGAGGAATATATGAAAATCAATGTTAAAGCAATTGAATCAACGAACTAGGACAGATGCGGTTTAACAAGTTACAAGGACACTATAAGTCCTTGTAACATTATTAAGATTATATGATAAAATAAATATGGAGAACAAAAGGATGGAACAATTAAAAATTGGCGATATTATTTTGAAAAACAAGATAATAATAAGCCGTGAGAATTATAATCAAGCCTTTCCCAAAGGAATATCTCCTTTGATAAAAGGAATATTTTTGGGAGAAATAAAACTTAATTCAGACACTGATGAAAAGGTTAAACTGTACTTGAATGTTTCTGACTACTTTAATAAAAGTATGGATGCCAAAGAGTTAAAAAATTTGAAGCTATCGCTACCGTCTATTGAAATGTTAAAAGCAATTTATAAAAGTAGAAAAGCATTTCAAATAGATGATATAAAATTCAAAAAATCTTGGTATTGGTCATCATCACAAGCAGCCAAAAATGAATATTATATATTTAATTTTGGCAACGGAAAAACTTCTGTGGCAAAGACTGATAAAAAATACTATGTAATGACTGTCTGGAAATTATAAAAAACATAATAAAACAAAAGGAACGAGGACACTATATGTCCTCGTTGTTATTTTAAAATATAAAAGGAGTGTATATGGGATATGTAACTTACGATTCTCTGTTTGGTGAGGGATATGATAATTACGATGTTATATACAGTCAGATGGATAGGGCGGAGGAAATTACTGGTTATGATGAGTTTAGTTCTCAAAGAAACGAAGCTGAAAAATATGCGGCATCAGATTTAAGAAGAACTAGAAGTGGCAGAAAATCTTACTGGGATGAAGTATGGGAGGGAAAATTTGATAATTAAATAAAATCAATAATCTAACTTATATTTTCCGTCGTTATTAAGTAACAAAGTGCTTAATTATTTATGCTGGGTGGGAGACAGGAGTTATGAATAATGAACTCTACAAAAGATTACACCCATCGTGAACTGCTATTACAGATAAAGGCGGTTGGCAATCGTTTGAATTTACCAACAATCATAGCAAAGAAATTTTATTATGGTTATCTGGTAAACGAAAAAGATAAGCCTAGAATATATAAATTATTAACTGGACAATCATTAGATTTAACTACAGAATAAAATTATAAGGAGAACTGAAATATGATGGATGCAGCACAAGAATCTAGATATGTAGAGGATAAAATAACAAACAACATTTTCCAAGAAATATTAAAAATTGAAGGAGATAAAAAACTTATGGAAGATGCCTATTTTCGTGGCAGGAAAGTTTTTTATAAAAAGAAACTTTCTGAATTTTATCAACTACTGCCAAGACTTCCCACTTCCGGTGAAATAAGTTCGGTCGCAAGCGAGCTTACATGGGGATGGGGAGTATCTGAACTAACTTGCGAAGCAAGAATAATCGAAGAAAACAGGGAACATTATGTTCTGTTTAGGTCAAAGCCGGTAGATATGAGCGGATGGAAATTTAACTAATTATAGGAGAATAAATATTATGAGAGCAAAAAATGAATCTTTTATCACATCGGCAAATAAAATCAAATTCACAAAAGAAAATGTTTTGGCACTTTTGACACCTTTAAGAACGCTTGATTTAGAAGAACAGGTTGTAATTACTGTGAAAGGCGAGGAAGGCAGAGGCGAGATTTTGTCTATGTATTACATTGGCAAAGACAGAAAAGAAGGGCAGGTTACACCGGATAAGAAACTTTTTGAAAAAGTATTTACAGAAGATGTAACCGGAGTAATAGTTTCCCATAATCATCCTCATGGTGATGGCTTCCCGTCTACTAATGATATTGGTGCAACGAAATGTGATAAACAGATATGTGATAATCACGATGTTGAATTTATTGACCATATAATAGTTGGTGCTAAATATTTTTATTCCTTTAAGGACGAAAAAATGTTAGATTGCGATTTGAATAAATATAAAAAGGTTGCTCCTAAATGGTATAGACCTAAAATTGCAGTTGAAGCATTAGAAGACGATTCTGAAAACTATTTAACTATGCTTGAAATTATGACGGATTCAATGGAATCGTATAAAGAAGAAATATCTAATTCTAAAAAAGAAAATCGACAACCAGATATTTCAGAGATAGATATTGAAATATGGAGAAATAATTTATCAGATTTAAAAGATTTTTATAAACAGCATAGCAAAATTTTGAATATTGCAAAGGCAAAGTCTTTGCAAAAATCTATGAAAGGTTTTATAAAGAAATTCATAAAGTTTTCTAAAGAATTAGAAAAAAACATAAAAGCGTAAAAGAATTAAAGGAGAGCCTATGAAAAAGTGTGGTTACATTTCGTGTAAATCCAATGAAGATTACATTGAACTCTACAAAAATATGAAGGCAAAAGCTGACAACATAGACAGGACGAAACAGAGCGATTTTTATAGCAAGAAAGTCTGCCTAAACGAAGAAACTGGAGAGGATTATGCTCCATTTCAGCTGCTCTTTGCTCAAAGTAATGTCGTAAGTCATTATGAAGATTGCTTAGAAACAATATTTTATGATGCAGGAAGTTTTAGCCGCAACCTGGCTTATCGTCTGTTTAAGATAAGTTTTACTATTATAAATCTTATGATATTTATATTAAGACTTATCGTTACACCTGTATCGTTGGTTTTATACGGCATCTTAAAGATTATCCCTTTAATATTCGAGATTCTTGCAAATCTTCCGTCTGTCATTTTTGGAACTATAGATGGAATGTCTGCGTTCATTTCCGAGCTGGGACTTCGTGCGTGCGGAACATCATCGGTAGAATTAGAACTGCATCACGATATATGCTGGGGTCATTCTCTTGTGAATGGACTATTAACTGTAATTTTAGTAGCATCTGCTCCATTTTGGGTTCCATTTGTTGCCGGATGTTTAAATGGTTTCCGGGATGGACTAGGTGGTATGTCTGTGCTTTTTAACGGAGTTTTACACTCTATATTTGTGGTCGCTTTCTGTCCGCTGTTGCTCACTATATTTGGATTTGCCGCCTTGTTTGCTGGACCAGAAGCTGTTAAAGGCTCTATGAGTAAGCACGGAATGGCTATGACTGATGCTGATACAGAACTTCTGAACAATGCGTTTATGACATCTATAATTACATTTGGCGGACTTTCTCTTGTGAGAAAACTCTTCCATAGAGATGATGAAGATTGATTTCATTTCTAAAAAGAAAGTAAATCTTGATAATAAAAAGGCTAGGTTTCTTAAAATAGGTTATCTAGTCTTTTTATTTTAGTTGCAAAGGAGAATGAATATGTTTACTTGGTTTAGATTCAAAAGAAAAATAAAAGAGGAATTAAAGCTCAAACGAAAGCTGATGAGAAAATACCTTAAATGGAAAAAGAAGAACTTTAAGAATATTGACGACCCATTTGTTAGGGTTAAGCTGGATGGAGCGGATATTTCCGATGATAAAATCCAGGCATTGGAGGCTTCTGGTAATTTTTGGGAGAGAGAGGGGTTCGATGCTGCCGAAATAAAAAAAACTTGTTCAGAAAAAAATGTTTTCAGCTTCATCTTAAAGAAAAAATATAAAAATGGGCTTTCCGTTATAAAAGATAAATGGAAGGGCACTGACAATACTGACAAATCATATTGCCTGACAAAATTATCGTGGTACATCTTTTTGACAGAGAAAAAGCAATATAAATATTTGGTCAGACAGTACGCTATAAAGTCTTGGATAACTGAGCATTATGAAACTGTATATTTTAAGTTAAAGAAAAAAGATGATAAATTAGACGATATTGAACTAGCCCGATTAGATAGGAAAGAATTTTATGAAGAGATTTTGTTATCGTTATCTGACTTTTTTAAACATTCAATTTGTGTTTTTATTTGTGTTTTTATAAAAAAATATTACAGTGCAAAGATTTATTTTCCTATATTTATCAAGCAGATTCCTCTTACGCTCCGCCTTATAATACATAAAGAAAATTTGATTATTTCGATTGCTGTTATCGCCATCTCAATTATAATTTTTTGCATAAATAAAATTCTAGGTATAACTGTTCCGCTGTTTATATTTATTATAATTTGCATAATTGTAACAAATAGAGAATCAGAAACTAAAATACAAGAAATGTTAATTGAAAAATATCTAAAATAGGTTATCTATTGATTTTAAGAAAATATTTTATATAATTTTTATATGCTTAACATAGAAGAAGATAAACTTAATGATTTATTAAATCTAAGAAGTCATCATAGCCACAACTTCCTTCATTGGATTGGCAGAAAAAAAAGCGGCAATAAAGCTGTCTTGGATATAAAAGAAATTGTAAAAAATATCGGTTTTGGCGATGATTGGGTCGAATTTTATGATTAGCCCTAATGATTGGTTAGGGCTAATTTTGTACCTGCTTAAATTTTCCCCTCTTTCCTCCTTTGTGTAATCTTTATCAACCAATCAAGAACTGGGTCTGCTTCAAGTTCTCCGCCGAACAGAGCCATAATTTCTTGACGACTGTACCGAATCATTTTTCCCATTCGATAATGAGGAATCTCGTGGCTGTTGGTCATTGTTCTGATTGTCTGTTCTGACACCTTGAGTAATTTTGCGACTTCTTTAGTAGTAAGCAGTTCGTTCATATTGTTCTCCTTATGAGAAAAGATATTAAAACAGACGCTTAATTTTGAGATGGGATAGAATCAGTATATTTACAGCCAAAAAACAGTATTGAAACAAAATATGAAAGCCGATAAAAAATAGAGAATAATTAAAGGAGGACAAGGGGAAATCGTGTATACAAAAATAAATAACGCTTATTCTAATTATTTAGAATTTAGTATATTATCTTCCTATTAAATTCTGCTAAAAAATTATATCATTACAAGCAGTTACAATCAGGGGAAGATAATGAATCTTGAAGCTTTTGTCTTAGGTTGCGGCGGAATGATGCCTCTTCCTTACCGTCATTTAACTTCTGTTCTTTTGCGCCGCGACGGTGATTTATTCTTATTTGACTGTGGAGAGGGAACTCAGGTTTCTTTAAAAAGACTGAACTTGAAATGGAAAAAAATCGATGCAATTTTTATTTCGCACACTCATGCCGATCACGTTACCGGTCTTCCTGGAATATTAATGCTGAATTCCCAGGTTGACAGGACAGAACCGCTTTATATTTATGGACCGCCGAAAATTGCAGAATATGTCGAAACAAGCCGCAAAGTTTTGGATATGTACATAAATTATCCGATTATCGTAAAAGAAATCACAGCTCCCTGCGTTGTGCACGAAGGAAAAGATTTTTATATCCGTTGTTTTCCCTTGCAGCACACAAAAACATGCGTGGGCTATACTTTGGAAGAACTTGACCGTCCAGGCGAATTTAATGCTGAAAAAGCCCGCGATCTCGGAGTTCCTGTAGGACCTCTTTTTGGACGTTTGCAGCGCGGAGAAAAAATTACGCTTGCTGACGGAAAAATTGTAAAGCCAGAAGATGTTATGGGAAGTAAACGTCACGGAAGAAAATTCAGTTTTGTGACAGATACGCTTTATCTTCCATCGATTGCAAAAGAAGTTCAAGGAAGCGACCTTTTAATCTGCGAAGGAATGTTTGCCGACGATTGTTTTGAGCAGGCAAAAGAAAAAAAGCACATGACTTCACGGCAGGCCGCAACCATTGCACGCGATTCTTCGTCAAAGAGAATGGCAATGATTCATTACAGTCCGCGTTACAGCGACAAGGAGCTTCCCGTTTTGCTTGAACAGGCCCAGGAAGTCTATCCGAACGCAGAACTTACTCGCGACAGAATGCATTTTGATCTTCCTTATGAGGAATAAAATTTTACAAAAAAAGTGTAACTGACTGAAAATTTTTTTTGTTTATTTTTTTGAGTGTTACTGTTTATTATGATTGAATTAAAAAATTTTACAAAAAAATATAATAGTTTTCTTGCCGCGGATAATATTTCGTGTAGTTTTGAAAAAAATCTCATTACAGGAATTTTAGGTCCAAACGGTGCTGGAAAAACAACGATTTTAAAGGCAGTTTCTGGAAGGCATTTTCCGACAAATGGACATATTTTTATAGATTCGCAAAAGTATGGAAAAATCGAATCATGCGAGGAGCCTGCAAAGGTCAGAAATATTACAGGTCTTGTAGAAGAACTTCCTCAGTTGCCTGAAGATTACACTGTAAAAGAATATCTTTGTGAAGTTTGCGACCTTCATTCAGCCGACAAAAAAAATGTTTTAGAGGCCGAAAAACTTTTTTCTCTTGAAGAGGTTTTTCTAAAAAAAATCAAGGAACTTTCAAAAGGTTTTCGCGAAAGAGTGAATTTTGCACAGGCCTTTGTCTATAATCCTGAAATTTTGATTTTGGACGAGCCTGCTTCTGGTTTGGATCCAGCCCAAATAGTAAATATGCGAAAAGCCGTAAAAAAATTGGCGGAAAATCATACTATAATTCTTTCGACGCATCTTATGCAGGAAGCAGAAAGCCTTTGCGATAAAATTATAATCTTAAACCACGGAAAAATTTTGATTACAGGAACGATTGATTCTATCACGGTCGAAACAAAAACAAAAAATCTCGAGGAAGCTTTTTTCTATCTTATAAAAAAATCTGACGGAGAAGAAAATTTTTCTTTTTAAGCAAAAATGATAAATAAATCACTTTACAAACATTCATTGTATTCTTTTTTTATAAATCCGCTTTTTTATGTAAGTTCTGTTTTGACGGTTTTGTATACGTCTTTTATGTTTTATTTTGTAAACCGTTTTTTTTTGGTTTCAAATTCAAATATTTCAATTTCAGCGTTTTTTAATTCAATTTCCTCTGTCTTTATTTTAGTAATTCCTCTTTTGTGTTTTAGAATAAAAAGATTTATCGAGGATGATTCGATTCCTGTCGGTGGGATTTGCCGTTTTTTTACGCTTTCTTTTTCTGTTTTCTCTGTTTGTCTGATTCCTCTTTTGCTTTTGGTTTTTATTCCTGCAAGCGTTAATTTTTTTGGACGAATTGATGCCGGCCAGATTTTTACCGGTTATCTTGCGCTTGTGTTTTACACTTTTATGGCAATTTGTTTTGTCCTTTTTCTGTTTTCTGCAATAAAAATTTCACAGAATATTTTAAGCCTTTTATTGAGCATAACAGTTCTGTTTAGTTTTAATTTTGTTCATTTGATTCCTTTATACTTAAAAACTGGCGACGGACTTTCTGTTTTTTTGCAGAAAATGAGTTTTGCCTGGCATTTTGATGCTGCTTCAAAAGGAATTTTAGATTCACGTGACTTTGCGTTTTACTTTTTTGCTTCTGTCTTGTTTTTGTTTCTTGCGTTTTTTTGCGAGAATAAACGCACTGAAAGAAAAATCAGCCGGATTACGGCAAGCCTGTTTTTTTGTTCTTTGATTTTTTTTGCTATTTCGTTTGAAAGAATATATTTCCGCCTTGATTTTACAAAAACTAGACAGTTTTCTGTTTCGGAAACAAGCAGAAAACTTTGCAGCCAGTTGCAAAATCCTTTGAGAATTACTTATTATCAGTCGAAAGAATTAAAAAATTTTTATCCTCAATCGCAGGAAGTTGCCGAATATTTGAGCACTTTTGCTTCGTCTTCAAAAAATGTATTTTTTTCAATAAAAAAGGCAGAACCTAAAAAGCTTGAGAGGCTTGGAATTCAGGGGCGGCAGATGAAAAGCGAAAATTCTACAAAACTTGAATACACGACAGTTTATTCGGCAATAGTTTTGCAGTATTTGGACAGTTCTTCAATAATTCCTTTTTCAATTTCTACTAAAACTCTTGAATATGATTTGGCGCAAAGAATTCAGCTGCTTGTAAGCGGGAAAGAACGCAAGGTTTTTGTTATTACGGGAAACGGGTGTTCCGAGGAAGACTATTCTTATGTTCAGCCTTGGTTGAATGCAAGAGGTTTTTTGACGCAAACTATAAAAACTGACGAAATTCCAGAGGCTCTTCAAAAAATTCAGGTTCAAGACATAAAAAATACTCAAATTCTTGTTTTGGGTTCGGATAAGTTGAATGATGAACAGTCTCAGTCCATAAAAACTGCTGTAGAAAACGGAGTTCCTGCTTTGATTATGACATCTCCTTACAGCGTAGATATAAAAGATGAATGGAAGGTTTCTAAAAATCAAAATCCGTTCTTAAAAGTTTTGAACGGATGGGGATTTGCTTTTGATTTTTCTTTGGCAGAAGATATTTCAAATTTTCCTCTTACAATGACTTCTACAGAGGGGTCCGACACTGTTTACAAGACTATGAATTATCCTTTGTGGATTAGTATTCTGCCGCAAAAAGAAGCTTTTGAGGGCACAATAATAACCTGGGCAAGTCCAATCGTCTGTTATGGAAAAACGGAGCCGCTTCTTGTCTCAAGCCCGCTTGCCTGGAAGCAAAAACCGTCAGAGAGTTCATCTTCTCTTTTTGTTTTGGATCCTTTTGCTGTTCCAAAGTCCGCGGCGGCTCAGGGCGAAAAAAACGAAAGTTTGACTCTTGCGGCAATTTTGCAGGATAAGGAAAAAAATCTTAACGTTGCCTTGATTTCTGACCAGTTCTTTTTAAATTCTTTAATGACTGGTTTTATAAGCAATTCTGAGCAGGGAGATTTTAGAAATTACGATTACGCTGCAACTATTCTATTAAAACTCCGCGGAGAAGAGAAACTTGGCCTTTTGATACAAAAAAACGTTTCAAATAGCTCGCTTTATAAGATTTCTGATGAAAATGCTTTTATAAAAAAGCAAAATTTTGTCCTTATAGTTTGTTTTGTCATTCTTCCGTCATCAATTCTCTTTTTGGCTTTTTGTTTTTTTATTTTCCGCAAAAAAATAAATTCTATGCCAAAAATAAAAAAGTCTGAATCTGATATTTTTTACGATGGAGAAAAAAAATGAAAAATAAAAAAATAAATTTCTTTTTAAGTTTTACGACCATTTTTTCGTTTTTTCTTTTTTGTTTTTCATTTTTTTCCGGAAAAAAGAATTCTGTGAATTCAATAAAATCCGCCCTTGTAAACCCATCGTACAACGAAAATATAGAAAAAATTATAATTCAATCTCCTCAGGAAATTCTTGTTTTAAAAAGCGAAGGAAAGTGGTGGAGCTGCGAAAGCAGAGGAATAAAAATCTTTGCCGACAAAAAAATTGTTTCAAATTTTACAAAGAATTTGACAAAAATTCGTAATATGTACGAAATTTCAGACAGTGCCAATGGAAGACTTGAGCTTGGTTTAATCGAAGGTAGTGCACAAATTGTTACAGTTGTCGGCCCTAATGGGAAAATTCTTTCAAAATTGTATTTTGGAGCGTCGGATTCGCTTTCATCTAGAATAACTGTTGCCGCAGAAAAAGGAAAAATTTGCTACGAAACGGAAGATGATTTTTCAGCCTGCTTAAAAACCGATGCAAATTTTTGGTCGATTCCAGAAATCTTTTTTGCAATAAAAAATCCGTCAAACTTGAGGCTTTCCTCGGCGGATTTGCATACGCTTTTAAGCCTTCGCCATGGAAAAATTTACGGAGAAAATGCTTTTCCGGAAAATGCGGTTTTTGAAAAATCTGTAACTTTGTTTGGACAGTACGATTCTTTGCAGAGAGTTGATTTTTACAAGCGAAAAACTCAGGAAGGTTTTGAATATTTTTACAGCCAGACAGTTGAGCCGCAGGTTGTAAAAGACAATGCTGTTTTTGAAGTCAGCAGCTGGACTTATGAGCGCCTGCAAGAAATATTAAAATAACACAATTTTGCTCAAAAAATAGCACGTTTTTTTTTTCTATTTTTGAATTAGAAATTCTATAAAAATCACAAAAAAATTGTAAAAAACGTGAACGCCGAACGAGCACCAGAGGCTTTTTGTTTTTAGTAAGATGAGCCTTAAGATTATGCCGCAAAAGAATGCGTTGAAAACTCCGGCCGCGCCTTGATAGAAATGCGAAAAAGCAAAAATTAAAACCGCAAAAATTTCCCAGAAAAGCGGAAATTTTCCGTCTGAAAGTTCTGTTCCGACATCTGGAATATAAAACCTGTATAAAAATTCTTCACAAAAAGCGGCAAAAACAGTTGCGCAAAACAAACTTAGCCATAAAACAAAGGAAGTTGGCGCGGCAAGGCTTTTTTGAACCGAAAGCCCCTTGTTCATAAAAAATGAAATTGCCTGAAAAGCACTAGAACTTAGAACCAATGTTCCGAAACCGATTAGAATTACGGAATGTTTTACGAAGATGTTTATTTTTGAACCCTGAATGTATTTTTTTTTGTAAATGTCTAGATGAAAGAAAAAAAGCGTGGCGCATGCAAGAGTCATTGCCAAGGAGAAAAGTGTCAGTTTTATTTCTTGTATGGAAATTCCAGCTTGAGGCCTGGCTTTTAATGGCGGAAAAAGGAAAATCAAAAAAACAAAGAAGAATTCTGTGGCTAAAAGCATTTTTTTCATTTAAAATATATTATAATAAAAAAAGAGAGTGTGAAAAAAGTGGTTTTTACATTAGTTATTATAGTTATTTTAATTCTTGTTTTTTCTAGGCTTCTGGTCGTTTTTTCGGACAAAATAAAGTTTTTCACGGCTGGAAATGACAGCGGCTTTAAATTTGCAGAATGTATTGCTCTTTGGAAACTTGCAAAAATGACTGAGCTTGAAGAACCGTCTGCTCTTTTTGTTTCAGTTCCGACTTTAAACCGTGCGATAAGCTCTCTTTTGACAGAAGCCAGTCGAAGAGGATATGAAAATTCTCCAAAAATTCAAAATTTTCTTACAAAACTTTATAAATTTAGAACAAGAATCAACATCGAGCACGAAAATAAATGCGGACTAGAATCTACAAAATATCTTGATAAAGGTCAGCGTCTGAGGGTTATTTTTCCAGGGCATAAAGGTGTTTTTTCATCAGAAATTTTAAATAACAGTCACGAAATAATTATAAAGCTTCCTGTTCAAAATAGATTTGCTACAGTTTTGAGCGAAGAGTGGATAAATCACGAAATAAGCGTTTATCTTTGGCGAAAAGGCGATGCTTCCTACGTTTTTGACACAAAAGTTACAAATGCCGGAGTTTTTAATGGTCAGACAGTTCTTTTTCTTTCTCAAACAAACGAGCTTTTGCGCGCTCAAAAAAGAAGGTCGGTTCGTTGTGAATGTAACCTTAATGCTTCAATGTATTTTATAAAGCAGCCTGTTGCGGATTTTAACCTTGTCGAAACTGAACCTGGTTACAGGGTTGTGCTTGAGGATATTTCTGAAGACGGAGCTATGATCCGCGTCGGTGGAAAAGGAATTGCAAATGCGCAAATTAAGCTTCAGTTTATGATAAATGACGTTTTAATCTTGATGTACGGAATTGTTCGTGCGGTCGAATATAACAGCGAAATAAATCAGTCAAGGCTGCATTTTGAGTGTATTCATCTTGATACAGGAATGAGAAATGCAATTTTGAGTTTTGTTTACAATGTTTTGCCACAGGATAAAAAAGATATTTTCGATGCTCTTGCGGCAACCGAAGACGATCAGTCAAAGGACGAAATTGCCTCAGGCAAAAATGAACAGGAAATTGCAGATCTTGAACCTGTTGAAAGTGAAACTGAAAACGAAACAGAAGATGCGAAAGTTCAAGGTTTGGATATTCGTTTTGATAAGAGTTTGGAAAGTTTAGACAAACTTGCAGAAATTGATGTAAACTAAAATTTAGGAATAATTTAAAATGAAAAAATCAATATTCATATTAGCTTTGGCATTTATTTTTAGTCTTTACGCGGAAACTTCCGATTTTGAAAAAAGTTTTATCAAGGGAAATATTCAGGATAAGACTCGGGCAGTAAAAGAATCCTCAGGTGAAGAAGGCGACAGGCTTGCAAAAAAAGGAATTGATTTTATTCTCGAAAACGAAGAAATTGCAAGATCAGACAGAGACTTTAGCGCGCTTGCTGTGGCGTCGCTTTTTAAGCTGCCAAAAGATGAAAAAATTCTCGGAAAAAATTTCCCGTCGGCTACAGAGAATTTAATACAGCTTTTTGAAGTTTTTGAAGATGAAACTGTAAGAATTGCAGTTCTTGAAAAATTTGAAAACGTTTCAAATTCAAAATCATTTTTTAAAGTTCAAAATTTGATGAACGGCTATTTAAAAGAGCTTGATTCAAATTCTCAAAATTCTGCCGTAACAAAAAAAGTCATTGAACTGGTCGGAAAAACAGGAAATGAGGAGTCTTTTTTTATTGTTTACAGGCTTTGGAAAGAAAAAAAATATCCAGAATTTTCGCTGGAAATTCAAAAATCGCTTTTGAGACTTTCGTACGCAAATATAACTGAATCAATAAAATTGATTTCTTCGAGCAGCATTGAAGAAATTGGAGGATTTTTTGATTTAATCAATAATTCTTCGGAAATTTCATTAAATTTTAAGGCAGAAATTGCTGAAAATGCACTTTTAGCGACAATTCATTATATGGAAGATAAGTCGGAAAAAAATGCAGCTACTGCCGAACTTCAGCTGAAGCTTCTAAAGGCGATTTCTGACGCAAACTGGACTCGCGGAGCAGGACTTTCGGTTCGTTTTTTTGCCATTGCAAAAGATGAATATAAAACCTCCTGTTTGAACGATGAGCAGTTTATTCAGGTTATCGAATGTATTGCAAAGCTGTCTTCGCCAGACGCGGCTCAGACAATTTCGGCTTATCTTGCAGAAATAAATTCTGAAACTGAAAAAAATAATTTTTCTGCCCAAAATGTTGTTTTGGCCGTAATCAATTCTTTAGGAGCGCTCGGAGATAAGACTGCTTTTGACAATCTTCTCTATGTAACCTATTTGAATTATTCGGAAGATGTAAAAACAGCAGCCAGAAATTCTCTGGCAAAACTTAAGTGGTAAAAAATAAAAAAATTCTAAAGTCTCTTTTCTATCTTTTTCTGGCCAATCCTGTTTTTTTAGCGGCAATTATTTGTGCGTTTTTGTTTTATTTTGATATTGTTTCAATAAAAGACAGGGAATGTTTTAACTGCCTTTTTCCTTCGGAAAAAATTGTTCAGTTAAATGGCAGCCTTGCATCAAGTCCTGTAAAATCTTCTTCTGAAAAAAAATACTATGTTGCGGATTTTAAGGTTTCGGAGGCTGTTTTAGATAATTCTTCAAAAACAGCTTGCTCTGGAACTGTGAAAGTTTTAATTCCTTCAGAACTTGTTGAAAAATATTATCCTGGTAAAATCTATACTTCTTTTAATGTTTCAAAAAACGAAAAAAAATATCCGCTTTTATTTGAAACGGGAAACAATTTCCTCGTAAATGTAAATTTTTCTGAAGATGAAAATTTTTCATTTTTTGTTGTAAAATCGGCAGTTTCTTTTGGATTTTCGCAGTCTTTTTCTGGCTTTCTTCAAAAAATACGGAGTTTATGCAGGTTGCAATTCAAAAGGCTTATGTATGGCTGGAATGAAGCGGGAGGTCTTTTATTGGCTCTTCTGTCTGGTTCGAGAGAATATACCGAAACCTTGACAGGCGAAGCTTTTAAAAATGCCGGACTTTCGCACATTCTTGCGCTTTCTGGCATGCATTTGAATCTTTTTGGAGGAATTGCGTTTTTTTTGGGAAAACGGCTTGCAAAACGCAGTACGGCGGATTTTTTTCAACTTGCAGCTATTATATTTTTTGTCTGGTTTGCAGGACTTTCGCCGTCGCTTTTTCGGGCAATGCTTAGCTCTTTGATTGTTTTTTTTAATTCTTCGCTTAGAATGCGCCGTTTTAAGGGAATAACGGTGCTTTCTGCAAGTTTTTTGCTGCAGCTGATGATTTTTCCTGTCCATTTAAAATCACCAGCCTTTATGCTGTCTTATGGCGCTCTGGCAGGAATTATGAGCATAGGGCAGGTTATAAAATTTTTTATGGGAAAGCGTTTTTTTCCAAAACTTGCTTCAGCTTTGAGTGAAAGCGCAGGTGCTCAGATTTTTACTGCTCCTGTAACTCTCAGTCTTTTCGGAAAAGTCATGCCTGTTGGAATAATTTCTTCTGTGATTGTAAGTCCTTTCGTAATATTTTTTTTGTATGCGGGACTTTTTGGAACTTTGCTGAGTCTTGTAATCCCTTTTCTAGGTGGCGGTTTTAGTGTTATTATGAATGCGGTTTATTTAATCTTAAAAAATTTGGTCTTATTTTTTGCAAAAGCTCCAATAATCACAATTTAACATAACTGCGGAGAAAAAAAATGCAGCATCCTGATTATAATTCACCAATTGCCTTGAAAAGTTTTATGGATGAAAACAATATGGCGATGCAGAAAAAATTCGGACAGAATTTTTTGGTAAATGCAGATGCCAGAAAAAAACTTGTCGATGTTCTTGACGTAAAGCCTGAAATGAAAGTCTGGGAAGTAGGTCCTGGTCTTGGAAGCATGACAAGCGAACTTTTGGAACGCGGTGTTAATCTTACCGTTTTTGAAATTGATCACGGTTTTGCAAGGTTGCTGGCTCAATTTTTTGAAGAATATGCAAATTCCAGTCATTTTTCTCTTGTGGAAGGCGATGTTTTAAAAACCTGGCCTAAATTTGCAAAAGAAAATGATATTCCGGAACGATTTTTTGGAAATCTTCCTTACAATGTTGCGGCGACAATTATTGCCGACACGATAACCAAAGGCTTTAGGTTTGACAAAGCTGTCTTTACTATTCAAAAGGAAGTAGGCCAAAGAATGAATGCAAAGCCTGGGACGGAAGATTATTCTTCTTTCAGTGTTTTGTGTCAGTGGGCTTACGATGTAAAACCGGTTATGGATTTGGCTGGCGGGAATTTCTGGCCTGTGCCGAATGTTGCAAGCCGCGCCGTTTTGATGACGAAAAAAGAAGATTTCCCTAAGTGCGAAAATCCGGAGCTTTTTAGAAAAATGGTCCGTCAGATTTTTGCGTTTAGAAGAAAAACTTTGAGGAATAATCTGTCCAGGTTTGTAAAAGCGGAAATTTGCGACGAAGCATTAAAAATTGCAGAAATTGAGCCTTCAATCCGTGCTGAAAATTTAAGCGTAGACGATTTGCTAAAACTGTCAGATGCGCTTAATTCCGTAATAGAAAAAACTAAAATGGAATAAAGTAGAAAATGTCAAAAATTCAGGAAAACTTAAAAAAAATTTTAGAAACGATTCCAAGAAACGTAAAACTCGTGGCCGTAAGCAAATTTCATCCTGCTGAAGAAGTTATAGAAGCTATAAGGGCTGGCCAAAATCTTTTTGGGGAAAACAGGGTTCAAGAAGCCGCTCAAAAATTCGACGAAATCAGAAGCGCGGGGTTTTCTCCAGAACTTCATATAATCGGCTCCTTGCAGCGCAACAAAGTAAAAGAGGCAGTAAGAATTTCTTCGATGATTGAATCTGTTGACCGGATTGAACTTTTAAACGAAATAGAAAAACAGTGTTCAAAAATCAATAAAAAAATTCAAATTTTGTTTGAAATTCATACAGGAGAAGAATCCAAATCAGGTTTTACGGCGAAACCAGACCTCGAGGAAGCTGTGCAAAATTTCAGGAAAGGAATGTATCCTCATATCGAAATAAAGGGGTTTATGACGATGGCGCCTTTTTCGCAGGACTCAGAACTTGTCAGAAAATCTTTTTCAACTTTAAAAAAAATCCAGCATGAATTTGCTGAAAAATTCAGCGAATTTGATTTTTCAGAACTTTCGATGGGAATGAGCGGAGATTATAGAATTGCAATTGAAGAAGGCTCTACAATGGTTCGTATCGGAACTGCAATTTTTGGCGAGCGGAATTATTCAAAATGAAATTAAAGTCTTTGTGTTTGCTTTCATTATTGATTTTTTCTTCAAATTTTGCTTTTGCCGAAAAAACTTCGGAGCAGACGGTTCCTCAGTGGTCTAAAGATTTAAGACGCACGGAAATAATTACATTCGGTTCGCTTCCTTTTGTAACGCTTTGGACAACGGTTGGCTACGGTCTTGCAGTCCATGGAACTTTTCATAATCCGCTCAATAAATCGACAACAAGATATACTCAAACTGAACAAAAACAGATTTTTGCTATTTCAGCGGCGGCAAGTGTTGGCCTTGGACTTACAGATCTTGCAATAAATCTGATTATGAGGAACGTAAAAAAATCCAGACAGAACAAAATTGAAAAAACAATCCGCGTAATTCCTTTTAGCGAGCAGATGTTGGAAATTCAAAATTCTGAACATGAAAATTTTGAAGAAGATTTTAATTTTGAACGGGAAAGAGAACATAAAAAAGAATATTTAATCGGAGGACTTGAAAATGCCATTTTTTAACGAAACGGTTCCTGCTGAATTTAATGGAACTGAANNNNCTCTTCCAAATGCAATGAACCGCTCAAAATTAAAAAGCGGCATAATCGAAATTCTCGTAAATGAAAAAAAAGCAAAACTCAATTCAAAAATAAAGGCTGGAGATAAAATTTATTTTCAGTGGGAAGACTCGATTCCTGACGACATAGAGCCGCAAAACATTCCATTGGACATAATTTATGAAGATGAGAATGTGACTGTCGTAAATAAGAAGCAAGGAATTGTAACTCATCCTGCTGCCGGAAATTGGGACGGAACGCTTGTAAATGCTCTTTTGTATCATTGGGGACGGGAAGCGGTTCCTCAGCAAAAAAATCAAAATTCTGCAATTTTTGAAGGGCGCAGACCTGGAATTGTCCATCGCCTCGACAAAGATACATCGGGCATCATTATAACGGCAAAAAACCGTGATACAGAAGAATTTTTAGGAAATCAGTTCAAAAATCACAAATCACTTTCAAAAATCTATATATGCATATGTCAAGGACATCCTCCTGTAAAAGAAGGGCTTATAAGAACAAAGCTCACACGCGATCCTCACGACAGAAAACGCTTTAAAGCTACTGATTTGGAAGGAAACGGAAAAATTGCAGTTACAAAATTCAAATGTATTGCCTGTTATGGTCCTTACAGCCTTATGAAAGTGAAAATTTACACAGGAAGAACTCATCAGATTCGAGTTCATTTAAAATTTATAGGATGTCCGATTCTTGGAGACAGGATTTATTCTAAGACAAAAAGCACGGTTTTTGAGAACGCAACTCTCATGCTGCATGCTTACAAGCTAAAAATTATGCTTCCTGGAAAAAATCAAAAATCTGTTTTTACGGCGAAAGTTCCTGTAAGGTTTAAAAAAGTCTTAAAAAAACTTCATGAATCATTCAAAAAATCTCTGCCTCCTGAAAAAATAAACTCCAAGTTTAAAACTGAAATGACTGTTCAAAACCAAAAGATTTTGGTTTTTGAGGCAAAAAAAGGTTACGGACAATGGCAGAAATAAAGATAATTCAAGCCCCGGACAAAAATCATCCTTTTGCAGTAATTTATAAACCGTCAGGACTTGCAAGCGCTCCTCTTTTTGAAGGAGATGAAAGTGCCCTTTCAAAGACCATAGAATTTTTTCCAGAATTAAAACAGGTTGTTGGAAAAAAATCAATTGAATATGGTCTTTTGCACAGGATTGACACTGAAACTTCCGGTCTTCTTCTGATTGCTTCAAATCAGGAAAGTTATGATTTTTTGCGCAAAGAGCAAAAAAATGGCAGATTTATAAAATATTATCGTGCCCAGGTTGAATTGAATAAAAACGAAAGCCAAAACTGCGATTTTGAAAAGAATTTTACCGTAATATCGGCTTTTCGCCCGTTTGGTCCGAAAGGGCGGATGGTAAAACCTGTTTTTGAAAATTCTTCGGCTGCGGATATAAAAAAGTGCGGAAATAAAATTTATTCAACGGATATAAAAATTAAAAAAAATATTGCTGTCTGCCGGATATCGGAAGGCTATAGGCATCAGGTTCGCGCGCATCTTGCATATTCCGGTTATCCTATTTGCGGGGATAAGCTTTACAATCCGAATGCAAAACCTGACGAAAAAATGCAGTTTGAAGCTTTCAGGTTTGAATTTACAGATCCAAAAAGTTTAAAAAACATTTTTTATGAACTGTAAAAACTTGAAAGCCTCTTCTTGCAGTTTTGTTTAAAATACACTTTCGTAAATTTCTTTTACCTGTTCGGCAGAAAACTGAATATAACCGTTTTGTGTCAGCCTGGTTTGAGATTCCACTGTATTTTTTGTAAAGATGTCGAGCTCGTTGTTTTTTACACCGTATTCACTCATTTTTTTGAGAGGAAGAACTTTATTTAAAAGTGTATCGAGTTCTTCATAAACTTCATTTTCGCTGCATTTTAAAATTTCTGACAGTTTTTTGTTCAGCGAGGAAATAAAGCCGTTCGGATTTTTTTTCTGGTAAGTTTTAAAAACTGCCATAAAAAGAACGTAATTTGCTTCTCCGTGAGGAACGTGGTAAGTTGCTCCGAATGAATAGCTCATTGCATGAACATATCCTGTTCCGGCGTTTCCAAATGCGATTCCTGCGTAATTTGAGCCTGTCAAAAAGTCTGAGAGTAGATTTTTATATTCATCTTGTCCTTTTTCCGCCATTTTTACATAACCGCCCAAAATTAAATCTATTGCCATAAAACTGAATTTTCTTGAAAGAGAAGTGGATTTTGGTGAAAGATAGCTTTCCATTGCGTGGACAAGCGCGTCGATTGAACTTGTTGCAAAGAATTTATATGGAAGATCTGTTAAAAGTTCAGGAATCAAAACGGCATAGTCTGGATAGAGCTCGTCAACTGCAAGTCCGAATTTTGTGTTTCTGACGGTAAGTTCAAGTATTGAAATGTTTGTAACTTCGCTTCCTGTTCCGCAAGTTGTCGGAACGATTACAAGTTCTTTTTCTCGGACTGCCGGAATTTTTTTGTCATAAAGGTCAACCACTGGATGGAAAGTTTTTAATGACAGCAATTTTGCTACATCAAGAATTGTACCCCCGCCAATTGCAATAACGCGTTTATAGTCGATATTTTTTATGTCTTCGTAAATTTTTTCAACCATGACATCGGTCGGTTCTCCGCTGCCATAATCGCCTCTGTAAATAACATGTGCTTTTCCTAGTTTTCCTGCAAAATATTTTTCCGAAGATTTGCCCAAAAAAACAAGATCGCCGCTTCCGATTTTAAATTCATTGCAAAAATCACTTGAAGATTCGTACTCAACGATTTGAGGAACAATTTTAAAAGTTTTCATATCTAGCCTCCAAAAAATGAAAAACTTAAAAGAATTTTAAGAAAAAATAAATTATCAGCAAGAATATAAAAAAAATAAAAAGAAAAATCCAGACAGGAAGATTTTCGTCATTTTGAGAAGTTTTTTCGCTTTTTCTTTGATTGTTGAATCTGGTTATTTGATTTTTTAAGGCTTTCCTTTTAAAAAATGGAGCTTTTTTGTCTTTTTTTAGAATGGACCTTTCGTTTTTTGCTGAAGCTTCAACAGTATAGCCACAGGCAGGACAGCCTTTTGAAAATTCTTCTGGGGTTCCGGTTTTTCCGCATTGAGGGCAACGTACGCTTGAAAAAAATCTCCCGCAATGCCGGCAAACTTTTGCATTTCTTGAAACTTCGGCGCCGCAGTTTTCACAAAAAAATTTTGCAGTTTTTACTTTTTGCGTCATCTTATTCAGCGCAACTCCAAAATCATATTTTCTTCATTCTGCTTTACGATTGTATGAACATTTTTTGTGCTTTCTTTTGTTTTTAACGAACAGTTTTCAATTTCAATTCCGCTGTAAAGATTTTTTACAAAATCTGGAATGTCGGCATTGAATTCAAAGGTTTTCCCGTCAAAATTGCAGGCATAACCGGTTATAAGTTTTCCAGAAACTGGATTTTCAAACATAAAAGTGCAGGCTATGGATTTTATTTTTTCGCCGGATTTTACAATATCGGAAAAATCAGAAGGGGTTGCATTTTCTTTGATTTCTAGCAGAGAATTTTCATTGTCAGAAGAGTTTTCAGTTTTTTCAATAGAAGAACTTTTATCTGGCTGAACGATTTCTGTTTCTTGAGAATTCAATATTTCTGCGGCATTTTTTAAAAGTTCGTCAATTTCTTCTTTTTCGCAGTTTTGTTTATTTTGAGTATTTTGAATTGAATTTTCTGTTTCAGTTTTTTCATCATTTTCGCTGTTGGTTAGCAGGTTTCCAACTGTCGGAATTCCATCGTCAGAAAGAAGTTTTCCTGAATAAATGTCAGTTTCTTTTGTAAGAATCTTTCTAAATTCGTCTAAACCTTTTACATCAACTGAGTCAAATATTCCGCGGACATTTAAAGCTTTTGCCTTTTGAGCTTCTTCATCTTCGAGACCGCCTTCCGAGTATAAAATTACCTGAGGTTTGTAAGATGTGCATACAGTCTGCGCGTATTGCGTTAGAGTTTTCCAATGGCGCGGATAATCCTTTGTGCTTACAATAATCAAGTGGGGAGCAATTTCTTCAACATTATCAAGAGCTTTTAAAAGCCATTTATAAATAATAACATCGTATCCTGCTGTTTCGAGAACCTGAGAAATGTTGTCAATTGCAATCTGATTGTCTGCTACCAAAAGTGCTTTCATTTTTTTACCTTAATATTTTTTTATTACTTGTTTATTCTGTTCCGAGGTTTGTTACTGAATAGTCGTAAATCTGCCAGATTCCATCGCGCTGGCGAACTTTGTAAATATAGCGCTTAACTTCATGGAAATTCGGATATTTGAACCATTCTTTTACTGTTACAGTTCCTTCATTTTGACCGTAAGATGTATTTTCGATTGAAAAATGTTCAGGAACGGCAACAATATCGCTGTCGATTCTGTTTTGCATAAGGTCGGCTTTGTAATTTTTTAATATGCGCTCCCTTTCGTCAGCAGAAGCAGCGTTGTAACGGCGTCGCTGCTGTGAATTTCTAAGTATCATTTCCTGAATATCCATATACAGAAAATACTGATTCCAAAGAGATTTCTGCCTTGCAACAATTGTCTGTTCTACAACTTTGTCTGGAGAAATGTTTTCCGGTTTTAGAAGAAGTCCATTTTCTTCAGAAACAGGAAGAATCAAAGAATTTGCCGCTGATGGTGAAGGGCGGATTTCAAGGCTGAGACGGTTTGACACGAATTCAATGTATTTTGATTTGTAAAGTTCTGGATAAAATTTCAATTCAAGGTAATAAATCGAAGGTTCTTCAAACTTAATATAATCTTTTACGTTTTCGACAAAAGAATATGCTTCCCCTGGTTCAATAGAAACTTCCCGAAAATATACTGTTTGGTTTGCAGAACGTTTCATAATAAGATTTTCTGTTGCCGGCAAAACTTTGTTTTTTATTGTTCTTGTAACAAAATCAAGGCTAAATGCGCGGTCGTCTGCAAGCTTAAAGCGCAGCGTCTGAGAGCCTGTGTTTTCGATAGAAACAGTTACATAAACAGGATTATCCTGAGCTGCAGAAGTGTAATAAACTGTCCTGTCGTAAAATTTAATTTTTACGCTCGCATCGGAAAAGTCTTTTTTTGCGTCATTTTTTTTATCCGAAAGACCGCTGCAAAACGCTGTCTGTGCAAATAAAGAAAAAATCGCTATAATCAAAAGTGGGCTTCGTTTCAAAACCTATGTCTCCCTTAATTCAACATGTTATATTTTAATATCGGATACTTTTAATGAAATCATTATTATCAAATTCCGTTTTGTCAATTTTAAATGGTTGGCAGGAATTCTCTTCCGCCGTAAAAAAAATTACTTCTCAAAACGGTGAAATTTCTTTTCCAATCGAAATAAACGGCCTGCAGGGAGCTGCAGTTCCTTTTTTTGCGGCATCTTGTCTTGATAGCGCAAAAAATGCGGCTTTTAGCAGAATGCAGTATGAGGCGACCGGACGGTATTCAAATTCTGCGGTGAATCCAGCTCAAAAAAATATAATCAAAGCAAACGATTCTGCTTCGCTTGATGCAGTTTTTGTCGTTCCAAACGAAAAAGATGCAGCGGAGCTTTCCTCGGATCTTGCGACTGCATTTGAGGAAAATGTGGAAATTTTTACGCTTCCGTGGTGGGGAACTGTTCCGTATAGGGCGGCAAATGTAGGTTCTGCGGTTTTTGGAAAACGTTCGGCTTTTTTGTCTAAACTTGCATTTCAGGAAAGAAAGTTAAGTTCTTCAGTCAAACCTAGAATTTTCCTTGTAACGCAAAGAGCTCTTCAATCTCCTGTTCCTCCGCCAGAATATCTTCGTTCTCTTGTCTTTAGCCTGCGCAAAAATCAGCAGATTGATTCAACTCAAATTGCAGAAAATCTTGCCAAATTGGGCTATCTTCGTGTTCCAAAAGTTAGCGTGCCTGGAGAATTTACTCTTCGGGGCGAAGTTCTTGATGTTTTTACGCCAGGAATGGATGTCGCAAACCGAATTCTTTTTGATTTTGACCAGATTGAAAATATAAAAACTTTTAATCCGGAAAATCAGGCTACAATTGGAACTGTTGATTCGATTTTAGTTTTTCCGATGAAAGAAGTGATTTGGAATGACGAATTTATTTCTAAGCTTGAAAAAACAGAAGAGTTTTCGGAACATCTTGAACTTACGGAGGCTGCAAAAAAAGCAAAAGAAAAGCTTATTGAAGAATTAAAAACGAAGGCTCAAAGCGAAGGCGAAGAACTTGTTTATCCTGTTTTGTGGGATGAAATTTATACGGTTTTAGACTACGTTGCAGAAAATACTCCGGTTTTTTATTTTGATTACGACCGTCAGGAAAATGCGCAGGAAAGCTTTGCCAGGGAATATTCCGGAATGTTCAGAATTGCGCGTCAAAATTTTCCTGTTCTCGAAGCAGGGCTGATGCTTTTGAATTTTGATGATGTTATAAACATTCACGAAAAGTCAATTTTCTTCCGTACTCTTACAACGGAAGCTGAAGATGTTGAAAAAACTGTACATTGCGAAGGCGAAAAAACAGAAATTCTTCAAAATTCAAAAAAATCCCGTTCAAAACTGACTGTTCGTTGCAATCCTGGCAGAAGTTTTTTTGGAAACATAAACTATCTGAAAGATGAGCTAAATGCGGCGATTGTTTCCGGTTGGAGCGTAGTTGTTTTTGCAGATAATCCGAATCAGTCGCTTCGCATAAAAGAAATTTTAAAAGACTTTGCGCTTGCCGTTCTTCCTTTTCCGATTAGCGGCGGATTTGGAATTGATGAGACAAAAACTCTGGTTATTCAGGAAAATGAAATTTTTGGCAGAAGAAAGCATGTTCAAAAATCGCTCGGACATGTAAAGAGTCAGGCAATTGACACTTTTGTTGAGCTTAACGAAGGCGATTTTGTAGTCCACGTAAATTATGGAATTGGCCAGTTTAAAGGAATTCAGCGCGTAAAAGCCATGGGCAATGAACGCGATTACATAAAACTTGAATACGCCGAAGAAGAATTTGTTTTTGTTCCGATTGAGCAAGTAAACCTCGTCCAAAGATACATTGGAAACGAGGGCGAAAAACCTCATCTCGATAAAATCGGTTCAAAATCGTGGGAAAACCGCAAAAACAAAGTTAAAAAGGCTGTTGAAGATTTGGCTGAAAAATTGATTGCGCTTTACAGCCGCCGTCAGGCTTCAAGAGGATTTCCTTTTCCAAAAGACAATGAATGGCAGACAGCATTTGAAGCGAGTTTCCCTTATGAAGACACAGCAGATCAGTATTCGGTTACGCAGGAAATAAAAAGAGACATGGAAAGACCAGTTCCAATGGACAGGCTTGTTTGTGGCGATGTAGGTTTTGGAAAAACGGAAATTGCCATGCGAGCGGCGTTCAAAGCTGTAATGGGAGGAAAACAGGTTGCTTTTTTGTCTCCTACGACAATTCTTGCGGAGCAGCATTATGAAACCTGTCTTGAACGGTTTAAAAATTTTCCGGTTACAATAAAACAGATGAGCCGTTTTGTTTCTCCGAAAGAGCAGAAAAAAATTCTTGCAGAACTCGAAAGCGGAAAAGTGGATATTCTTGTTGGAACTCATAGAATAATTCAAAAAGACGTAAAATACAAAGATTTAGGTCTTATGATAATCGATGAGGAGCAGCGTTTTGGTGTAAAAGACAAGGAAAAATTAAAGTCCTTAAAAGCGAACATCGACTGTCTTGCAATGTCTGCAACTCCGATTCCACGGACTCTTCACATGAGCCTTTTAAAAATCCGCGATATGTCGCTTTTGACAACGCCGCCCCAAACACGAAAACCCGTTGAGACAATAGTCGCCGAATACACAGAAGAAAAAGTCGCGCAGGCAATCCGCCGGGAAACAGACCGTGGCGGACAGGTTTTTTATCTTCACAACCGTGTAGAATCGCTCGAAGAAACAAGGCTAAAGCTTCAGCGCATTGTTCCTGAAATGATGATAGAAACTGCTCACGGACAGATGAGTTCAGAAGAACTTGACGATATTTTCAGGCGTTTTAAACTTGGCGGCTTTCAAGTTCTTATCGCTACAACAATCATCGAAAACGGAATTGATATTCCTAACGTAAACACGATCATAATTGACCGCGCGGATATGTACGGTGTAAGCCAGCTTTATCAGTTGCGTGGACGGGTAGGCAGAAGCGACAGAAAAGCCTATGCGTATCTTCTTTATCCTGAGCACAAGGTTTTGTCAGAAGTTGCAATGAAAAGACTTCAGGTAATTTCTGACTTTACAGAGCTTGGAGCCGGATTCAAAATTGCAATGAAAGATATGGAAATCCGCGGAGCCGGAAACCTTCTCGGAAGGGATCAGAGCGGCGATGTTTATTCTGTCGGTTTTGAGCTTTATGTCAAACTTTTAAGCGATGCGGTCGAACGGCTCACAGAACAGAAAGATTATCACCAGCAAAACGAAGTTCTCCTTGAGCTTGAATACACAGGCTTTATTCCAGACACTTACGTTCATTCAATCCAGACCAAAATGGAGATTTACAAAAAAGTCGCGGGAATTCAGACAAAACAGGAACTAGACCGCATGTACAACGAGCTTGAAGACCGTTTCGGCCCAATTCCGGACGAAGTGTACAGCCTTTTGAGCCTTGCCGAAGTCAGAATTATTGCAAAAAAATTGAGCATAACAACATTGCGCGAACGAAAAGGCGAGATAACCGTAGAATTCGGCCGCGTAACAGATGTTCCGCTTGACAAGCTGATGAAACTCATAAAGGAAAATTCTGGAAAAATTCGTCTCGACAGCACAAAACCGAACCAGCTGATTCTTTCAACCGGCAAAATCGGCCTAAAAGAAAAAAGCGAATATATCCGGGAAAAACTGGAAACTTTAATTTAAGGGTAGGGCGTTCCGGCAACAAGTTGCCGTCCGGCTTTTCAGGGTTGTCATTGTTTTCTTCCAGAAAACAACGCCTTCGGCGCCCTTGCAATCCGTAACGCAAAAAAAAGCCCAGCCACAGAAACGTTAATTTCTCTGTGATTGGGCAAGTTGTTTTTTTATAATTTTGTCAAAACTTATTTTAAGTTAATCAAACTTTTGTCGTAATCTTTTGGTGGCAAATATCCCATCAATTCCATCAATGTTGCAGGCCAAGAAGAAATTCCAAGCCCGTCATTCAGCTTTGTGTTATCGTATTCACCTTTGTATTCCGGATCGTAGATAATTCCAGGAACCGGATTTAAAGAATGGCTTGTTTTTGGCTTAGGTTCGCCGTTCTTGTCTAATTTCACAGAACCGTCTTTTGCGTGCTCGTACATATCGTCGCTGTTTCCGTGGTCAGCGGTAAGGCACAGAATTCCTCCGGTCTCGTCAATAGCAGCCTTAAGACGTCCAAGCTGCAAATCCATTCCTTCCATTGAGCAAACAACCGCATTGAATACGCCTGTATGACCAACCATATCACCGTTCGGATAGTTCAAACGGATGTGGTCATATTTTCCAGACTTGATTGCCTCAATAACTTTGTCAGTGATTTCCGCGCATTTCATCCATGGGCGCTGCTCAAAAGGAACAACATCTGAAGGAATTTCAACGTAATCCTCAAGTTTCTCGTCAAATTTTCCCTGGCGGTTTCCATTAAAGAAATAAGTTACGTGGCCATATTTCTGAGTTTCCGAAATAGCCATAAGATGAACGCCAGTCTTTGTAAGATATTCGCCCATTGTGCGGTCAATGCTCGGCGGATTTACAAGATACTGGTGCGGAATGTGAGCATCACCATCATATTCCATCATGCCGGCATATTCACATGCAGGAACGCGCTTTCTGTCAAAATGATTAAATTCACTGCCAGCCTCAAAAGCATTTGTAATTTCAAGGGCACGGTCGCCACGGAAGTTATACAAAATAACAGAATCGCCATCCTCAATAGTTCCAACAGGCTTTCCATTTTCCGCAATTACAAATTCGTGCATATCCTGATCCAAAAGCCCTGCCTGTTCAGAACGGTAAGTTTCAATCGCCTTTGTTGCAGACTCAAACTGCCGGCCTTCGCCAAGAACATGCGCGTACCAGCCACGCTGAACCATCGGCCAGTCAGCGTTGTAACGGTCCATTGTAATAAACATACGTCCGCCGCCAGAAGCAATTCTGTAATCAGAATCCTTGAACGACGCAAGATATTCCTCAAGCGGAGTAACAAAAGTCAGCGCAGAAGTAGGGTCAACATCGCGGCCGTCAAGCAGCGCATGAACTCGGATTTTTTTAATTCCTTCCTTGTTAGCCTCTGCAACCATTGCCTTGAGATGATCAATATGACCGTGAACATTCCCGTTAGAAACAAGTCCGATAAAATGAAGCGTAGAATTTTTTTCCTTTACATTTTTAATAAGTTTTTTCCAAGTTTCACCCTGATACATCAAACCAGACTTTATAGATTCACCAACAAGTTTCGCACCCTGGGCAAAAACACGGCCGCAACCAATTGCATTGTGCCCAACCTCGCTGTTTCCCATATCATCATCGCTCGGAAGTCCAACCGCAGTTCCATGAGCCTTAAGTTTTGTGTGCGGGCAATTAGCCGTAAACCAGTCTAAATACTTCATTTTAGAAGCCTTTACAGCATCGCCTTCAACATATTTTCCGTAACCAACACCGTCCATAATAACCAGAACAACCGGTCCTCGGCGTCCTTTCCAATTTGGATTCTTTTCCAAAGCATGCATTGTATCTGCCATTTTTTACTCCAAAAAGTATTCTATATACAAAATAATACTTTTTTTTACGATTTTTTACAATAATTTGTAAATCTAAAAGAAAAACATAACAGATAAATAAAAAAAACTGCTTTACTTACAGATTTGAAAAAATAATATACTTATTATAATATGAATTCTATCTAGTCATTATGTGTATAGTTCTTTGACAAATACTAGTGAGGGAAAAAAATAGGGTTCTTTTGCCACTTTTCTTAGTTTTTTTTTGCTTGCAAAAAAAACGTTCAGGAAAAGTGGAGTAGGGGAGTTATAAGGGCTTTTTTTTGTTTTTTTTTCAGTTTTTTTTTAGTTTTTTATTTACCAATGCAAGAATTAAAAATCAAAAGAAAAACTTTATTTTTTTTTAAGTTCTTTAAATATCTGATTATTTTTCAAGGGGGTAATAAATGAAAAGTATAAGAGTTGGTAAAATCAATGTAGATGTAAAATCTGCGTTGATTGGTATGGCGGTTTTCTGCGTGGGGCTTTCGCTTAGTCCTACACAGTCTATTTTTACAAAGATTTGGACTTCGGTAAAAAGCGTAATAAATAGCGCGCTTGGCAAAAAGTAGGGGGGCGGTATGAGATTACAGAGTTATTTACAGACTGAATTTGCGCCAAACGGAATAACAGACAGGTCAACGAATTTGCAGAATGTCAAAATGAATGGCATTGTTTTTGATTTCCGCTTTGTTCCTACGGAGGAATATATTGAGGGTACAACAAGTGGGAAATCTGCTTATCGTGTTCTGAAAAACATTGTTGTCAATGTCAATTACAGAGACGGTGTAGGTTCGGGAAAAAATGCGCTTTTGATTGACAGGGTTAATTTGTTCTTGCTTATGGAACATTCTGATTTTATTGCTGGTTTGGATATTACGCAAACTCCAATGGAGGCTGGCAAGGAATGGCGGGCTTGCGGTCATCTTGGATTGGGTTATCTTTCAGTAAGCGAAAATGCTTCGCTTGATATTCAATGTTACGTTACGCAGAATCCTGAAATCACATCGAAACTTTATGTTTCAACAGAATTGCGTCAGCGTTCTGATGTTCAGATTGTTCAGTACAGACAGACAAAGCCGACAGGCGCAAGTCAAACATTTGAAAATGTTCTTTCCGCTTTCATTTCGACTGAAAAGGAACTTAATGACACAATCAGCACTTCGGACTATATGTCAAATGAAGTTTTGAATATTGAAACTTGTATCGCTCTTTCAAATGCGGTCGGACGTTTCGAGAAATTCAAACGTTATGGACAGTTCTATGAAGATGAATTTGGTGTAGGTCAGACACTTACATTTAATTGTCCAAATATTAACGATGATGAGCAGATTTTGATGTGTTGCCGTGTTTTCAATCTTTCCGCACAAATGAGCGGTAACAGTGAGTTTGTAAACGATGCTCGTGCGCTTATGGCAAAAGTTGCTTCTGTTGATCCTGATAAATTCAAATCTTTACAACTTGAGGGTGCAAACACATACGGTGTAACACTTTCGGCATAAAGGGGGCTTTTATGGGTTGGTCTTTGAAAAAGGCTTTTAAAAGCGCAGCTTCAAAATTTTCGTCCGGTATCAAGTCCGTTGCGTCTACTGTTAAATCGGGGGTAAGAAGTGCAGTATCTGTTGCTAGTACAGGCATTAAAAATCTTTTTTCAAAAGAAACGCTAACAAATGCCATATCGGGTTTGCAGACTGGCGGAATTGCTGGGGCGATTACAGGGGCTTCGGTTTCGTTGATGAATGAAACAATGACGGAACTTGACAAGTCGGGCGAATATAATTCGGAATACGAATATAAAAAATACGGCTTTCCCTCTCGTGATGAGTATATTTTGGCGGTTTCTTACGGCTATCAATATTACGATGATTGGAAAGTTGTAAAAGATTTGCTTGGCTCGAATGTAACGACTACTACGGAAGTTGTTCCGTCAACAGATGTTGCGAAAACTGAAGTTGATGGAACAGGGAATTTGGTTGTCAGTTCGGGAAGTTCTGTTAGTTCTAAAAGCATTGTTGATTCGGGTGTCGGGGGGCTTGCCCTTGGTGCTCTTGCTTTAAAAGTTATGGGGGTATTGTAATGACTGAAAAAACAAAAAACATTTTTAAAAATTTTGGTGTCAGCGTAATCAAGGCTATTCTGCCTTTGGTTATGACTTTGGTGGGGGCATTGCTTGGCAATGTTGCAATTGGTTCTGAAAGTGGGGCTTTGGTTGGTTCTGCTATTGGTTCTGCGCTTGGCGCAAAACTTTCTTAATTAAAAGGTGGTAAGGTAATGGCAAGATATGTTTCAAAAGATAGGTTTGGAAACAACTGTTTGGTTATTGGAATGAAAGACAATGGCAAGGGGTTTCCACGGGGATATATTGAAATCAAAAATCAATTTTTCAAAGTTGAATATTCCGACAGTAAAAAAGACGGTGTTCTTGGTTGGTTGAAATTTACAGAAATGCCTAAAAATCGGAAGTCGGGTTTTTAGGTTATTTTGAAATTCTCCGCTTGTTCTTTTTCTCCCTTTTTCTTTTCAAGAATAAAGGGTTTTTTTTTAAGGGGGTAGAAAATGGCGGATAAGAATAGAAATAAAGTTCCCGATTGGGTTGAAAACGTAGTTTATTGGTCGTCAGTTGCGTTGCTTTTGTGTCAGACATATAAAAAAATATGCAATGGCGATGATTTGACAAAAGTTTTTGATGTTACACAGGGGGTTGAAGATGTCGGCAATTCTAAATGATGAGCAGTATTTGACGGCTCTTACTCGTTGCAGTCCAAACATACAGGAATTTTTAAGGGCACTTAATGAAAAGGACAGTCGCATAAAATGGGCACGTCTTGAGAGGGATGGCTGTATGCAAAAAGACGGTTCTTTTTTCCGTGTTGTTTCTTCGGTTCGTACTGCGAAAGAACAGATAAATGAATACAAGAAAGGGCGCAAGGGTGTTGAGAGTCAGACAGAGTGCTTGTTGCGTGCCAATAAGTATTGTTCTGCCGTGCCTGCTTGGAAATATACCTTGACAAACAAGGGTGTTATTGACAACAAAGCGAAAATTTCTACGAATGTTTGGGCTGGCGGAAGTTATCACAATTGGGGGCTTGCGGTTGATTTGGTTCTGCGCAAGTTTGGTACCGCTTCTATTATCAAGGTTTCGGACGGTGCTATTAGTCTTGCCAATTATTATTCTTTAATCGGTCTGACAAAGTTGGCTGAAGATTGCGGATTGGAATGGGGCGGATTGTGGGGAGATTTTCCCGACTTGGCGCATTTTCAGGATGAAAATTATACAATTCCTAGCATTGAATATCATTATGACAAGAATATGACTTTTGAGTTCTTACAGCGTCTTAATTCGGGGCTTTCTGTCGGAAGTTCTGAAAGTTCGGGCGGTGTTTTAAGCGGTGCCAAAAAAGTTGTCAAAATGGGTGCTTTCGGTGTTGTTGCGTATTTAATTGCTTCGTTTATGGGCAATAAGAGGGGTAGAAGATGAAAAAAGTGAAACAGGTGTTTCCTAGCCGTAATTATATCACGGTTGACAGTTACGGAGATGTAGAGGTTATTTTTAACCCTGTTGGGGATGGTTTTGAGGGTGACGACAAACTTATGTTCCGCAAGGGTCGTTGGGCTTTCCGTGTCAATGATTTTCTTTCGGGTAAGGTTATGGCGGACGGCTCCAAAGAGGGAATGGGGCGCAAGGTCTATTCTCTTAATCTTGTTTATGATGATGAGGACGGGGAGCCGATTGTAAATACAACTTATGTTGATCCAACAAGCGTAATTCCTCTTGACGGTTCTGTAGTTGATGTTGTCGGCTTGGAAGAGTTGGCGCAAGAAAAGACTTTACAAAAGATTGAAAGATATACAGCTGCTTTATATAATCAAGTTCCAAATTTTGAATTGATAAATAGTATTCATAACGTTATGCCTACTAAAGAAAATCAAGTTAGTATAAATGTGTCTGTAGACGCAGTTAAATCATCTGTAGACGAAGTTAAATCATCTGTAGACGA
>NZ_DLLH01000074.1:0-8727 GCF_002476655.1 Treponema sp. UBA7567 | reverse complement strand
TGCCATTTGTGCTCAACGCCTTCAACAGCCAGTTTCATTCCCAAACCATGCACAAGCTGCACAATATTCTGAATAAAATCTTCTTTTCCATCTACAAGATAATTATCAACGAGAGACTTGTCTATTTTAACCTTGTCCGCTGGAACAAAAGTCAAATAGCTGAGAGAAGAATACCCCGTTCCAAAATCATCAAGAGCAAGTGTAACACCAATTTTTGCAAGTTCGTCAAAAAGCTGAGTTACGCGACCTTTTTTACCCATAAAAAGGCTTTCTGTAATTTCAATTTCGATTAGATCTGACGGAATCCTGTATTTTTCCATCATGTTTTTCAGATGCAAGACATAACCGTCATCAACAAGTTGTCCATTTGAATAGTTTATTGCAACCTTTCGAAGCTTCATTCCTTCAGAACGCCAGATGTCCATCTGACGCAAAACTTTTTCGGTAACAATTCTTCCGATTCGAGCAATAAAACCGCTGCTTTCCGCTACAGGAATAAAAACATCCGGTCCAACTGAATAATCCTTCAAGCGGACAAGAGCTTCAAAAGCGCAGACATCGCCAGTTTTTGTAGAAATCTCTGGCTGATAGCGAATTTCAAAACCGCCATGCTCACATTCGTCTTTTAAAATGTCAATAATCGAATTGCGCCTCAAAACCGATTCTTTCATTTCCGGCATAAAACCAAGACAGGTTCCAAAACCAATCTTTTTTGCCTCATACATTGCAATATCCGCATTTGTAAGAAGCTCATCGTAAGAAACATCGATAGACGAATCTGCAAAACCCAAAGTTACTGTTATTGAAAGTTTTGTTCCGTTAAAATACATCGGTTCATTGAGCAATTGACGCAAAAGTTCAATCTCTCGCCCATTTTTTTCGATATGACCGCATTTATAGACAAGCAAAAATTCATCTCCGCCGTAGCGTGCCGCAAAATATTCACCGTTTACAGTAAGTTTTGCAAGCCGGCGTCCGTATTCTTTTAAGACAAAATCGCCGCATGCGTGTGTGTAAGTGTCGTTGTAATTTTTAAAATCATCAACGTCCATCAAAAAAAGCGTAAAAGGCAAGCCAGAATGTATAAGTTTTTTTATTTCTGCCTCACCGTGACTTCTGTTTGGAAGCTCCGTTAAACCATCATTGTTTGCGACAAAAGTCAGTTTTGTTTTCGAGTCAATCAGCTCCCTGTTAATTTGGCGCATTTTTTTATTCATCGCCATGACAATTTCGTTAATTTTTTTTGATTTGTAATAGCTTGTAATAAAAACAACGAGCATCAAAATCAAAGAGAGTATTATAAAAAAAACAGCAATGAACAGACTTTTCTGTTTTTTTAAAATATTTTCCGCCTTGTTGAAAAAAATCGTTTCGGAAGGCAAAGTCGCAGGATTTATATTGAATTCTTTCAGAAGTTTGTAATCAAAAATACATTTTCCAGCCGCAAAATCATCGTATTCAAAATCAAAAATCTGTTTTTTTCCTTCGAGAATTTCATAAACAATTTCTACAGCATGGCAGGCGGCCGCATAGTGATCATAAACTTTTCCACCCAAAAATCCATTCCCAATACCGACAGCATTTGTCCTATAAACGGGAATTCTCCGTGAATACGAACTGATAAAATCAATAAGCTCATAAATAGAAAAAGAATTTCTGTGTGCATAAGACTGCAAAGAAGAAAGACACAAAACTACTGAATCAGTGTGAATTGCAGACAACCGATTAGCAATCTGTTCAGGAGAATTTCGAGAAATCGTAATAAACTCATAGGTTAAGTTTGGATATTTTTTTATTGCGTCCAAAAATTGCTCTCTGTCGCCACGGCCCGTTAAAGAATCATCAAGAATACAGCAAACTTTTTTAACATTAGGATTTTGCTCAATGATTATTTCAAGAGTTTCATCAACAAAATTTTTTTCTCCAAATCCTGTAAACCATGGATTTTTTTGAGCATTTTTTGCATGAGCAATATCGTTTATTCCAAAAAATACAACCGGAACATCTTTAAAAAGTTCGTTATGGAACTGCTCAATAAAAGTTAAGGCAGCGTCATCGCTTACAATAACCGCCTTGTAATTTGTCGGACGCATAGAAATTTTATGCTTTACTGTCTGATAAAAAAGCTCGTAATTTTCGACAGTGTTATAATTAAGCATGTCCATGTACATAACTTCGTACATGATGCCTTTTTTTTGCATAGAATATTCAATGCCTTCAAGCTGATTCTTTGTAATCAAATAGCGAGGATCATAAGAACTTATATAAAGAACATCGTAAGTCTTGTTTTCGTCCAACTCAAAAGGTTCAAATCTATTTATTTCGCCCTTAAGAAAAATAAAAATTAAAAGGGCAATTCCAGCCAGCGCGCAAATAACAGCCAAGCCAGTCAAAACAGAAGTAATAACTATCGATTTTCTTCTATTCATAACAACACTCCCCTTAAAAAAAACATATTCCGTTTATTTTATCATAAAAAAACTTAACTAAAAAACTCTGGTTGATAATTTACCGTTATCGCACAAGAAAACTTTTTTACCAAGGACAATCAGTGTCTCACTAGTTGTTTTATCATTGGCATACCAACTAAGGAGGAGCATTTATGGCTATGTTTTTTTTATTTTTGGGATTTATCGCTTTATGGGCAATTACAGAAATTATCGAAACCTTTTTAAACGAAAAACGCCAGCATAAAAGCCGGCGCTGTCAAAAAAGAACACTCCGCTGGATAGACTAAATGCCAGCGAAATGGGCAAAACTATTCGGTAAGCAGGTTGTTGCTTTCAACGTAATTTTTACATTTGCGTTCCCAGTCGATTCCGCCAATGCGTGTAAATCCGTTGAGCCACTGCTGCCAGTTTTCTCTAATAAGGGCACGTTTTCCTGTAACAAAGTCCATAACGCCCTGCTCGTAATATTTTTTTACTTCGGCAGACGGAGCTGGCAAACCTTCTGAGCCAAGGGCTGGAGTCCAGTCCTGATTCTGCATATTTTTTAAAACTGCGTATGCGCTCATTTTTTTGCCGTTGCGGCTTACCCAGGTTGGGTAGCGGCTTTCAAGCTCAACTTCGCTGTTATAAAAAATCAAATTTCTAAGCTGAAGATAACGTGCAAATGATTTTTGAGTATACGCTTTTGAAGGGTCAGCCAAACCTTCAGTTGTGATTTTTCCATTTTCGTCACGTCTGTAGTTTACGCCTTCTTCACCAAATCCCAAAAGATAATAACCTTCTTCGCTGCTCATCCATTCAAGAAGCCTTGCAATTGCCTCAATCTTGCCTTTTTCTCTGGCATTTTTGCTGATTGCATAGATGCGGTGTCCCTGGTCAGTGTAAATTCCAACCGATTTAACCCCAGAAGGACCTGTCGGAGGCTCAATTACAATCCATTCTCCATCCGGAAACTTTTCGTCAAAAGGTGAATAGTTGTTTTCGAGGGCAAAGGCTGCATTTTGTTCACGCATAATTCCAAAACGACCTGATTTCCAGGCATTTCTAAAATCATCCTTCTTATAAACAACCCAGTTCGGATCGATTACTTTTTCGTTAACCATCTGACGCACAAAATTTACTGCGTCAAAATAACTGTCTTTGTAAATATTAAGTCCGGCAGTATCTTTGTTAAAATCAAAAGTTCCTTCTACTCCAAAAGCGCCAAAAATCGGGTCAAATTTCACACCCAAACCTTCTGAATTCTTTTTGATTTCAAGATAAGCGCCGTAACCATAAGTGTCATTTTTGCCGTTGCCATCAGGATCGCTGTAAGCAAAAGCCTTCATTACGTTCATGTAATCGTCGAGAGTTACAGGAATTTCAAGGCCAAGTTTATCAAGCCAGTCTTTTCTAATCAAAATTCCTTCATTTTTTACAACTGAACCTGGCTGGCTCAAAGCATAGTGCTTGCCCTTGTAACCATACGACTTGCGCTCTTTTACATCATACATTTGAGAAGTACGAGTCGGCATAAGCTCGTACATGTCATCAACATAAGAAAGACATTCTTTTTTCATCAATTTTGGCAAGACAGTTCCGCTCACAACAAAAATATCTGGCAGACGTCCGGCATCTGCGGCAGCTATAATTTTTTTGTCCGCTTCAGTAGAACTTGCAGGAACAGCAGAAATTTTTAACTCGATATTCAATTTTCTGCGGATAATGTTAAAAACTTCCCAATCTGCTGGCGGTTCTCCAGCTTCAGAAAAAGTTGCGCCATACCACAATTCTAAAGGAATAATATTTTTTTCTTTAGAACCGCATGAAGTAAGAATTACTGCAAGAAAAAGCGCTGCGCAAACAGCTGAAATTTTGCATTTCATTTAAAATTCCTCCAAACTCATTTATTCTAAAACTTAATTAAATTCAATTCAAATAAATATACAGCCAAACATGAAATATATCATACAACCGTTTTTATTTCGAGATTTTAGAGATATTCTTTTGTTATTCATTCTTTTTATTTCTTTTCTATGCTTATACTTTTCTCTTGTCCAACCATCAAACTTAATTCATAATTATTTTCTATGAACATTCTTGTAAGCGCCTGCCTCTTAGGTTTTGATGTAAAATATGACGGCGGAAACAACGGCTCAATTCTGCAGGAAGAAACCTTTGAACGCCTAAAAAAAATCGCAAACATAATTCCTGTCTGTGCGGAATGTATGGGAGGACTTTCCTGTCCGCGCTCTCCCTGCGAAATTTCCGGAGAAAAAGTAATCGACTCGCAAGGCAACGACAGAACTCCTCAATTCAAAAAAGGCGCTCAACAGGTTTTAAAAGCGGCAAAAATGTTCGGATGCTCTTTTGCGCTTTTAAAAGAAAGAAGTCCTTCGTGCGGAGTTGGAAAAATCTACGACGGATCATTCAGCCACAAAATAATCGACGGAAACGGAATAACGGCAGACCTTTTGCTAAAAAACGGAATAAAAGTTTTTGGAGAAAACCAGATAGAAGAACTATTTGAATCTCTCCGTCTTGCAAAAGCGCCGCTTCAATTGAGTTTTGCTTTTTAAAATTATTTAAGCCGACAAGCAAAATCTGTCAAACTAGCTTTGACAAACTAAATCCCCCGGTTTTGAAATTATAAAATCGGCCTTAAATTCTTCAAATTCCTGCTGGCTTCCATAGCCCCACAAAACTGCACAGCATTTTAAGCCGTTTTTTCGCGCTCCGAGAATGTCGTGTTTTCTGTCGCCAATCATCAAAATCTTGCCGTTTTTTCGTTCAGCCTGCAAATTTTCGTGCTTAATTACATATTCGATAACTTTGTGCTTTTCGCTTCTTGCTTCCGCCATGTCCGCGCCGCCGGCAAAATCAAAGTATTGAGATAAATTAAAATGTTCCAGAATTCTGAACATAAAAACTTCCGGTTTTGAAGTTGCAACGTAAAGTTTTTTTCCGCTTTCTTTGAGTTTTTGCAAGGTTTCTGGGATTCCTTCATAAACTGCATTTTGAAAAATTCCTTTTTCCGTATAAAACTCACGATATTTTTCTATGGCTTTATCGCACTGCTCTTCGCTCAGTCCATAAAAAACATTGAACGACTCTGCAAGCGGAGGTCCTATAAAACGCTTGAGTTTTTCATCGTCCGCTTCTTTTATTCCAAAACATTCAAGCGCATAACGCACACTGTTTACAATTCCTTCGGCAGAACGTGTCAAAGTTCCGTCAAGATCCCAAAAAAAGTGCGTAAATTGAGAAAAATCGTTTCTTAACAACATACTCCGATTGTAGCAAAAAAATGAACTTCACTACAATCAAAACATAATATGAATTTTTTCCGATTTTAAACTTTGAACTGATCGACCTGAATACCAATCTGTCCAATTGAAGCTTTCATACGGTTTGCAAGTTCAGAAAGCGCCGCTCCAGTTTCGTTGATTTTGCGTGCCCCGGAAGACATTTCGCCCATTCCGTCTTTTATGCTGAATGTAGCTTCCTGAAGATTTTTTATTTCATCAAGAATCGCCTTATTTCCTTCAGCCATTTCCAAAGACGCTGTTTTTACCTCGTTAGAAGTGTCATTCATGCTGTTAAGGGCGACTGCAATTTGTTTTGAACCTTCATTCTGTTCTATCATTGCATTTGAAATTTCCTGAACAAGATTGTTTGTCAAATTGATTTCCTGAGCAACGTCGTTAAACGCATCGGAAGCAATGCCAGAAGCATCAACCATCTGCTCAATGCTGTTTATGATTTTATCCAGCTGATTACCGATTGTCTGCGACTGAGAACCAGAATCTTCGGAAAGTTTACGAATTTCTTCGGCAACAACGCTAAATCCCTTTCCTGCTTCGCCCGCATGAGCCGCTTCAATTGCCGCATTCATTGCCAAAAGATTTGTCTGCTCTGCAATTCCATTGATTACGACGTTTGCTTCGCGCAAAGCCTGGCTTTCTGCCTGAATTTCTTCGATTTTTGCCGTAACATCGTTATTTTTTTGAATTCCAGTTGCCGCCTTCTCTTCAAGCTCGTGGAAAGTATGAGCCATTCTCTGAACAGAATTATTTACAGAATTGATGTTTCCAATCATCTCTTCAACAGAAGCACTCGCCTGAGTAACAGCCGCGCTTTGACTTTCAATCATGCGGTTTAAAGACTCTATGTTTGAAGCAATTTCGTTTACAGCTCCGGCAGTTTCGTGAACAGACTCGCTCTGAACGCCAATCTGCTTGTCCATACCCTTAATATTGCTAATAATCTGACTAATTGCCGCTACAGTGTCTTCTGTACTGTTCTGCAGAAGTTCATCGACTTCGACAAGGTCGTTCTTAGACTGCTTCATTGTTGAAACAATTATGTGAAGTTTTTCAGAAAATTTATTGAAGCCATCAACAACGCGTCCAATTTCGTTGCTGCTCTTTAACTGAATTCTTTGCGTAAGGTCTGCGTCTCCAGTTGCAATTCCGCGGATCGTGTTTTCCACAACACTCAAAGGCTTTATCTGTTTGTACATTATAAAACCTACAAAAAGAACGATTATAACGGTAATTATAATTCCGCAGATTAAAAGTTTATAGAAAATTGCAGTTGAAGCCGCATTGATTTCTGTTTCTTTTAATAAAAGCATAATTTTCCACGGCGTGTGCTTTACAATTTTTGAAAAAATAACAATGTTTTCGCCAGCACTATTTTTTATTATTCCAGTATGACTGTCATTCGCCCAAGCAGTCTGAAAAACAGAATAAGAAGCCGGGTCATTTTTTCGGATATAATCAACTTCTTCCTTTAATTTTTCAGAATTAAGATTTGAGGCAATAACCTTTCCAATGCTGCTAAAAAGCCCAGCTTCGCCAAGCGAACCAAGATTTATATCTTCAAGGACCTTCGCAAAATTAGATTCTTCAACGTTTCCACAAAAAAAACCGATTGTTTCGCCATTGCGTTTGGCAGCACGGCATACATGCACAACTGTTTTCCACGAAACTTTAGAAGGAACAGGATTGTCAACATAAGAATCTGCGCCGTTCTGCATGATTTCTTTAAAATAATCGCGGTCAGAAACAATCGTCTGAGTTCCAATATCCGAATAATAAAGTCCGTCTTTATCAACCCATGCAACATAATCAAAAAAATCTTTATTTCTGTCCTGCTCATGATCGCGCAGCCAGGAAACAATTTCTTCCGTGCTTGCATTTCCTTTTATGATGTCTGAATTGCAGTAGTAATCTAGGGCTGCAAAATATTTTTCAATAACATTTTGCTCAAGATTTGCATAAGTATCTACAAACTGGGCATATTCAAATTCTGTACTTTTTTTAAGCTCCTCTTTTGTAGTTTTTGTTACAAACCGAATCTGCAGCACGTTAAAGAAAATTACAATCCCCGCTAAAAAACCGCCTATAAGAAGAAATAGGCGTCCTCCCTTTTTCTTTTCCTGCTGATTCTCAGTCTTACGTAGTTTCATAAAAATGCCTCCAGCTTAAAAAAAATTATTTTTCCGAATGTCTAAACAAAATATCTAAAAATTTCAGTTTTTAGATAAAAATTTGAAATATAAAAAATCGCCTGTTTTATTCTACCAAAAAATATCAAAATCGCCACAAAAAAACTCAAAATCATTGCAAAAAACGGCCATAAAAAAAACGCTCCCGACAGAGAGCGTTTTTAGTTTTAATATGTTAATATTTTTTCGTCAAGAATTCTTACAAACTACGCAAAACAGCGCCTTTTATAAAAAACTAGTGATGGAAAAGTCTAATTCCGTTAAAGCACATAACCATATTATACTTGTCGGCAGTTTCGATTACCTGATCATCGCGAACCGAACCTCCCGGCTGAGCAATTACAGTTACGCCAGATTTGTGCGCACGCTCAATATTGTCTCCAAACGGGAAGAAAGCGTCTGAGCCGAGAGCAACATCTGTATTTTTAGCAAGCCATTCTTTTTTCTCTTCGCGAGTAAAAACTTCAGGCTTTACTTTGAAAATTCTCTGCCAGCTTCCTTCTGCAAGAACATCTTCATATTCTTCGCCAATATAAACGTCAATTGCATTATCGCGGTCTGCGCGTTTAATTCCGTCAACAAACTGCAATCCGAGCACTTTTGGCGACTGACGCAGCCACCAGTTGTCGGCTTTTTGACCAGCAAGGCGTGTACAGTGAACGCGGCTTTGCTGTCCAGCGCCAATTCCAATCGCCTGGCCGTCTTTTACGTAACATACAGAATTTGACTGAGTATATTTGAGAGTAATAAGAGCAATAATAAGGTTATGTTACGTAAAAGACGGCC
>NZ_DLLH01000057.1:0-15183 GCF_002476655.1 Treponema sp. UBA7567 | reverse complement strand
AAATAATCGAAGAATCATTTTCGTTTGCAGCTTCGAGCATTTTTTCTTTACTCAAAGTCCAGTCGCCGTTGAGCGGGATTTTTTTAAGCGGAATATTGTAAAAGCCGCCATAAACCGGATAAAAAGAATAAGTGTGCTCCGGCAAAACAAGCTTGCGGTCGCTGTCAAAAAAAGCATAAAAAACAAAGCTCAAGACTTCGTCAGAACCGTTTCCTGCATAAATCATATCAGGCGTAACAGTAAAAGGAATTTTATCAGCCGGACAAGGTTCAACTTTCGCACCGCTTCCATTTTTCTTGCCGCCACAAACCTTTGCATGGGCCAAAACTCCGCCGCAATCGTTGAGCATCGAAGCAATCGCCATTTTTAATTCGTTGGAATCCGGATCCGGATAAAGCGCCATTTTTTTCGCATATTTTTTCGCCGCCTTTTCAACAGCCTTTGCAACAAGCGGACTTGGCGGATAAGGATTTTCGTTTGCATTGAGTTTTATGTAATTTCTGTCCTTTGGCTGTTCACCAGGAACATAAGGATGCAGATTTTTCATTCTTTCAGCAATCATTTTAATCTCCACAAAATCGTCAGATTTAAAAGTTGACTTTTATTTTATGCTCAAAAAACTTTTGTTTCAATTAAAAATCAAAAAATGTAAAAAACTGGGGGCATCGTGCAAAGCACGACCGGGTCCTTGCGTTATAAAATTGCCCTGCAATTTTTCCGTTCAGCCGCGCTTGCGCGCGTCCGAACCGCTTACGCGGCTAACGGCCCCTTGCCCGCAATGACAAAACCAAAATTAATTGATAGAATATTTCTATGGCTACTACTACTTCAATTATTGTCCTGCTAAAATTTTTTGCAGGCCGGCAGAACAATGCCTCTATAGACTTCGGGGAGTTTACAGAATATTTAAAACGCTACTCAGAGCATCACCTTGAAGAGCAGCCTTCCCTTGTAAATTACATGACAGACACTGCAAACGTTCTTTTAAAAGAGCTCGAAAAACTGTCTGCAAACCATCAGGTTTTAATTTTATCTCCTACTGCCGAAAAAAAAATCATCATCGTAATCGCTTTTTTTATCGAAAAATTTTCACAGCGCTACAAAGAAATTTTAGCTCAGCCAATGACGCCATTTCCTCAGGAATCTGACATTCCAAAAAAAATTCCGTCGGAAATTATCACGCGCAGAACCGGAGCAGAACTTCTAAACGAACTTTTGACAAAAGAAACACTTTCTGACAAATATCTGTACGGACTTACAATGCCTCACGATATGCCGTCAATTCTTCTTCCTTCGCTGGTTTCTGTTCACACTCTTGCAGAATGTGCTGTTCAAAAATTGCGCACAATGCTTGCAAAAGAAGAACATCACGATTATTTTATAAAAAAATTGACGGTTTCTAATCCAGGAAAAGAAATGACCGCCAAAAATATATTTAACAAATTCGTTCAAAGTATAGATGCCTTGACAATGTTCAAGGAACCAGAAGATTCTTTCTATTTTTTGACGCAGCTTCTGTTTTTTATCCGCCAGGATTACGAAAAAGTAAAGGATTACACGGCAGAAGATGTTGGAATTCTGCATGCAGTTTATATTCTCGAAATCATAGCAAACTACTACAAAACACGCGCTCAGGAAAATTCAAAAAAGGAAACTGCATTCAAAAATCTTGAGCAGCAACTTTCAAAACCTCCATATTATTTTACGCTCGGAACAATTGCAAAATTTACGAGTTCGAGCGGAGTTCCGCTTTTGGGACAATACAGCGAAGAGGAGCTCAAAAATTTTCTTCACACAAAAACGACGGAAAGCCTGGCAAATGATTTGCCTGAAATTCTTGTATTTAAAACTGAGCTCGATAAACAGCCGTATTTTATCTACAAAAATAAAGTTATGCCGTTGATTATGAGACTTTGCACAGACGCGCGCGCAACAATCAGAGAAACAATCCGCAAAAACTGGTTTAAAGTCCTTAAGGATTTTGATGATTTACCTGAAATGAAAGACCAGAAAGCATTTGAAAAACGGCTCGAAAAAGAAGTTTCCGTGCAGTCGCCTGTTTTGTACGCGCTCTTAACATCTTCATTTTTGCCGCTTATAAATTACGAAGTAAACATGCAGCAGGACGAATCCGGACTTGAAGGCGGAAGAATTTCGCTTTTTGAAAACGGAAGGCTTATTCCTTATTCTGAAATTTTATTGATGAACAGACAGGAACTTTTAACCGACACAAAAATTCTCCTTCCTGTCTGGTACACAATTCCTGTTGTTTCGTGGATTATGAGACTGATAATGCGTCCGCCAAAATCAAAAAAACAAAAAACAGAAAAAACTTCTGCGCAGCTTTATCGAGAACAGGAAGCAGAAAATAGCAAACATGATAAAATGGAAATGGCTCTTTCAAAAAAATCAATGGTTTCGAGAAAAGTTGCTCTCAGAGAATCTGCCCGTAAACTGGAAGAAGAACTAGTTCCGTCAAGCTCAACATTAGACAGAGAACTTCATTCTTATGAGCGCACGTGGAACAAACTTATTGGAAAAGCAACCCACAATAATCTGACCGAAGACGTAAATTCTTTGATTAGAGATTATCTGCGAAAAGTTTTGAGGCATATAAGCTCCGAAGGATTTAACAGAGAGCGGATTGAAAATCTTGCAGACACATTGGCAAAAACACCGGCTTTGCAGAAAATTGGCGAAACCGATGCAATGCTTATGTATATTCAGCTTTATATTGTTAAGCTCGTAAAAAATCTTCCGGCATAGTTTTTAAGTTTATTGAAATTTTAAAGCCGGAATTTGCGGCAGGGATGGTAGTGGACGCAAAGCGTGTGCAAAGCACCGGCAGCCACGGACAGCCCGATTTTTACACAGCAAAGCGGAGTAAAAAGCCGCCCAATAAAAAAACTAAAAAAAATTATAATTTTCTCAAAAAAATGTGTAAATGTTGACATTCATTGCAAATATATAAGTGTACACAGTTTTGGGTTTTGCCCATGCCGGCCGGAAACACTTTTTTACAGGAGATTCTTATGAATGCAATGAATCAGATTATTATTGAAGGCAACATTGTTCGTGCGCCAACTCACAAAGAAACACCGAGAGGAACAAAAGTAACAAGCGTTCCGATTGCCGTAAATCATTTTTACAAAGACAGTTCTGGCAAAGATGTCGATGAGGTCGGTTTTTACGAAGTAGAAACCTGGGGCGAAAAATTCAGCGCGCTTATGGCAAAATACGCTTTGCAAGGGCGCGGAGTGCGGATTGTCGGGCGCTTGAAGCAAGACCGGTGGAAAGATGAAAACGGCAAAAACCACTCGAAAGTTTTTATTGTGGCGGAACACGTTGATTTTAAGCCGATGAAAAAAAGCAATGTAAAATCAGACGAAAATGCCGATGATGAAAAACGAAATCTAGAAATTGCAGCGCAAGGACTTGCTCAAGAAGAAAGTGTTTTTTAACAAAAGCGCCGCGCCGTAAAGTGTAAAGTATGGATTTTTGACCAATTCTTAGAATAAAGGTTGAAAATTTATACGGAACGGAACTGTTCAAAAAAGCTATAAAACTTTTAGAACAGTTCCGTTCATTTTTTTTAGGCAAATTGTTTTTAGATTCAATTTCAAGTTCTAACTTTTACTCATTATCGGGCTTGCCCCGATAATCCGTTGAAAAATTCCAGTAGATTGCCAACCCCGAGTTTTATATGCAAACATCGCGGTGTCAAGCACAGCAATGCAAACCTTTGTTAGGTTTGCAAGCTGTTTTTTTCAAAACTCGACATTCGCCCTTTTAGAAAAAAAATTATCTTTTTCCGTGTCCGCGAGAAGAATATTTAGAAAAAGAATTTGATTTTTTTCTTCTGTCGCCGCCATTTTTTCCATAAACCGATGAAGAATTAAAATTGCTGTTTTTTCTGTTGCCCTTGCCATAGCCGTTAGAACGTCCTGACGAAGCCATTTCTGCTTTTTCAGCGCTCTGTCTTTCGGCGGCTGCTTTGTAGGCTTCCATTTTTTCAGGATTATAAAAACCGTCTTTCCAGTTGAATCTTCCTGTTTCTGGAATCGGCTGAGATTTTATAATGCTGTTTACGACCATTTTGCATTCGGCACGTGTTACTTTTGTGCGGCTAAAGTCAATCAAAATGTGACGGAATCCGTCTTTTTGAAGCTGAGCCGTCTTGTCGGCAATACTGAACGGATTTTCTGGCATTACGACAGTTCCGTCCTGATTTGAAAGAACTTTGAACGGCATCTCTTTTTTGTCCCAAAAGTACATAAAATCGTAACTTTCAGGAAGCCTAAAGCGTATGCGGAAAAGTGCCGGATAAGCATACACCGTAACCATAAGGCGGTCACGAACATTGCGTTCAAAAGTGTTGAGAATATTCTCGCGATTATTTTCAATAGGCGTTATAAAAGCGCCAATATCTTGATTTTCAAGCCAGCTTACAGCCCACCGGTTAAATGTATAAAGATAAGGACCTGCAATAAGATTTACGCCCTTTCCTTTAAGCATTTGAATTTCGGCAAGGTTATTTACTATAAAAGTTTTAAATCCGTCTGCAACGAGCTGAGCAAGAGTTTCCGAGAGATCCTGAGCCGAAGCTTGAGGAACATACGGATTAAGCGAAATTATAATCTGCTTTTTAGAGAATGGAAGTACTGTCTTGTGAGCCAAAAGGTCTATCTGAGTCTCAAAATTGAGTTCAAGAATTACACGAACTGGAGACATGCTCTGAATCTGGAACATATCAGAAATTGTGCTGACTTGAACGTAAGTACCTTCTGGAAAGTAAGAAAGTTCGTTCTTTGCAACAGGCGTTAAATCCAAAACAGGAAGGATTTCATCTCCCGGCTGACTGCGGAAACGGCTTATGTCTTGAGGAAGAACGCGAGGATAATGCTTTGACATAGATTTTGTCTGCAAAAGATAAACTTCATCTTCTCGGCTAAATCCTCTTGGAATATCAATCCAACGTGAACCGTCACTGTCAAATTCAACTGAGCGAATCTTGTGGCTTACACGCCCAGAATCGTCCTTTTTGTGGAGCCGAATTGAATCGCCCGGATCCGGATCGTAACTTCCACCGGCAAGCTGAGCCATAACAATCTGCCAGTCTTCAAAATCGGCATTTGGACCTGCGGCAAGACGCGCCTTTTCCTTTGCTTCGTCACTTGCAGCACGAATTTTCGAAATACGTCCAAGATAAATTCCTGTTCCTCCGGCCTGGTTTGGATTCAAGATTGCGTTGCCGGCTTTTTCAACACCTTCTTCGTTAGTTTTAAAGTTGTACCAGTAAGTTGTTTTTGAACGGGCAAAGTCTGTGCTCAACATTCGTTTTGCAGCGGCAACAGCACCTTTTCTATCTTCCTGATAATGATCCATAAGATAACGATATGCGGCGGTTACAGCGCCAACATATTCAGCGCTTTTCATTCGCCCTTCAATTTTGAAAGACTCAATGCCTATATCCATAAGATCTGGAATTTTTTCAATTAACTGAAGGTCGCCAGGAGAAAAATAATATCCCTGTTTTTGACCAGAAGCTGTCTCGGCAGTGTAAAAACGACGGCAGGCTTGAGTGCACATTCCGCGGTTTGCAGATTTTCCACCGAGAAAACTTGAAAAGAGACAGAGTCCGCTTTCACTTACGCACAAAGCACCGTGAACAAACATCTCGATTTCGCAAGTTGTATTCTGTTTAATTTGGCGGACTTCTTCGAGACCAAGTTCGCGTGCAACAACGACGCGAGAAAGCCCGGCTTTTTGCAGCAAATTTACACCGTCTGCGCTTTCAACGTTGATTTGAGTTGAACCATGCAGCTCGAGATTTGGGAAGAACTCCTGGCACATTCTTAAAACACCATAATCCTGAACTATAAGACCATCTGGACCAATTTTGTTGAGATAACTTAAAAAACGGTAAAGTCTTTCTGTTTCTTCTTCCTGACTGACAGTATTTACAGTCACGTAAATTTTTTTGCCTTGACGATGAAGAGAATTTACAGTTGCTTCAAACTGGTTCCACGCAAAATTTGAAGAACGAAGACGGGCATTAAAACTCTTAAGCCCAAGATATACAGCATCTGCCCCTTCACCAATTGCGGCGTCAAGAGCTTCAATATTTCCTGCTGGAGCTAATAATTCTGACATACCGCAATAGTAACACAATTTTTAATTTTTTGTCACGAGAAGAGAATTTTTGTAAAGAATTTTATTCTGCTAAAAAAAATTCATCTTCGTTTTTGTTATTTCGTTCACTTAGTTTTTTCATATTTTTTTTCGCTGTTTTTTGCTCCGGGAGTTGCGCCTTCCACTAGAGACCAGTCATCAGTTCCGGTTTCTATTACTGTTTGAGAGCCAATGTCATTTTCAGGCGAATATTCTTCTGTCAGTTTTTCAATATTCATTCTGCACATTGTCCTTGTAAGACTGATTCCATCGGCTATTACGGAATTTTTTGGTTCATATCCGTCTTTCCAAATTCCGCTTTCGTAGGCTTCGAGCGCCAAAGATTTTTGTCCGGCATAGTACCACGATTGTTTTCCTGTGGCACTGAATAAAACTGCATCTTGCAGTATATTACGGCAACTGTCACGAATTACAATTACATCGCTGTCGCTTATACGGCTTTCTTTTCCTTCAACCCATAAATCGCGCGAATTTGAACTGTCAGTTCCTGTGCTCAAAGAAAGATTTTCTACCAGCTCGTCGATGCACTCGCCCTCGTCTAACGTCCTAAAATGAACTACAATATATTCACCTTTTTTTACGTTGATGTCAGGAAAAACATATTTTTTACTTTCGCCGTCGCTTCCTGTAACAATTTCAAGCCCGGCCGTACTTCCATCTTTTAGAACATAAACTTCGACAAATTCGCATTTTTTTAACATTCCTTTGCTCGTACTGTGTTTTGAACGGATTTCTGACAGAACAAGTCTTGCCGGTTTTTCGTTAAATCCTGTAAAAGGCAAGCTGAATGTTAGCTCGTTTCCGGCACTGTCCTTTATTGAACCGCTAAAAATATAATTCATTCCGACCTCAGTCGGCTCTTTTAGCAAGAAATTTATTCTTTTTCCGTCATCAAAATACTGAGTATCAGAGTTTTCTTCAATATATTCTCCAGCATCCGATTTTATCTGAACATTTTGAACCGAAACTTTTTCTGAACAAACCATGACAAGACTCGAACTGTCTTCTACAAAAAAAGAAAGAATTTTTGGAACTGACATTTCTGCCGAGATTATTTCTATTCCTTCTTCTGTAACACGGCACGACAGCGGAAAACAGGCAACAAAAACAGTCAATGAACTAAGAAATAAAACTGTCAAAACCATTCTAAAAAAGTGCTTTAAATTCATTTTTCCTCCAAATTTTTGCTTTTACTATATATATGGCTCTGAAAATTAACTTTTACACATTTTTTTTGAGTTTTTCAGAATTTTTTAATTTTTTCCGATACTTGAATATGTTCAAACGTAAAATTTCTAAGTTTCTTTTTTTGGGAATCACATCCTTTTTCTTTTCAGCCGTATTTTTTTCATGTATTTCTCCAGGCATAAAAGAAGAAAAATCCTGCTCGAGAAAATTGCTTGCAGACGGAATTAAAAATGAAAATCAGCTTGCTGAATTTTTTCTTTCGGAAAATCCAAATATTTCTCTGCAAAAAGTAAAAAGCCTTGCAAAAGATTATATTCAGGAAGCAAAAACTGAAGGAATTAACAGCGACGTTGCCTTTGTGCAGATGTGCCTTGAAACAGGATTTTTAAAATTTGGGAATCTTGTAAAAAGTGATTGGCACAATTACTGCGGTTTAGGAGCAATTAATTCTTCTAAGCCAGGAGAAAAATTTCCAGACCAGCAAACAGGAGTGCGCGCCCATATTCAGCATTTGCAGGCTTATGCAACGACAGAAGACGTAAAACTAAAAAAAACGCTTGTAGATCCTCGATACAACTGGGTTCACAAGACAAAACTTGCATATTCGGTATTTGACCTTGCAGGAACATGGGCAGCTGACAAAAACTATGGAACAAAACTGGACGCTCTCTTAGCAAAACTGGAACAGTTTTAATGCGAAAAAACGCATCTTGCGCCGGACACGGCGGGCTTTAGTTGACGGCTGTGCCGGCAATGAGCGTTAGCGAACCCAAAGCGGCCGGTTATAAAGAATTGCAGAACGCAGACAAAAAAAAGCGGCATTTTTACGAAAAATGTCGCCCCTATTTTTTGATTTTTATCCGCGGATTGTTGTTCCAACGTAATTTTTATCTTCGAGAATCGCCTTTATGTTCTCAAGATTTTTTCCGCCGGCGCAAATTACTGTAAGACCAAGCGACTGCGCTTTTTTTGAAGCAATCGGGTCAAACGGACAGTTTTTGCCTGGAGTCCACTCGTCGCCGACAATTTTTCTAAAATCTGCCCATGAAATCTCGTCGATTGGAGTTGCGTCCGGATTTTTGCGCGGGTCGTCTGTGTAGACTTTTTCGATATTGCTTAAATTTACGACCGTCTTTGCGCCGAATTTTTCTGCAAGAAGAACCGCATCGTTGTCGGTTGAAAAACCTGGCTTCCATCCTGCCGCAAGCAAAACTGAACCTGTAAATTCTTTTGCTACAGTCGGATCGGTTACAACTGATTCTCGGCACAAATCGCCAAAGCTTGCCTTTACAAACTGCGCATTGAGCCTTGTTGCCATAATTCCAATCCAGTCAGCCGCTTCTGTTGAATTGTCAGGAGAAGTTTCTGTTACTGCGCGGAATGCATTTTGATAAATTCGTGCCGGTCCGCCACCGCCGACTACAAAAATAAGCTTATCTTCTTTGTGTTCCGCAAGATACTGTTTAATGAGCGAAACAAATTTTTTTACGAATTCAACATCAGGTCCTTCAGGAGCTACAATCGAGCCTCCAACCGACAAAACTTTTACAGACATTTTGTCCTCCACAATTTTTTATAAAATCTCTAAAAACAAAGATTTTTAAAGATGCTCTTAATATACTCCGGCAATTACCGGTTCATTCCACAGAGAACTATAATTTACAGTTCCTGCAGAAGATTCTTCCCAAATTGACTGAACGGCGAAAGTTCTATCGCGGCTTACACTGTGTCCACCAGAAAGTGTCGGCTTAACTTCGTTGTATCCGCGTGAAAAAATAATATGCTGGCTGTCGATATTGCCAAAATAGAAAGTCTTAGGATCTTCAACATTTTTGAACGATTTGTATTCAAGCCCAGAACCAAGAGCAATATCGACCGGAACCCAGCCAAAATTTTCTATGTAAAATTCGCTCCACCAGTGCGAAAAAGCCTGCATTTCAGAATCAACAAGAATTCCTGCAACAGGAAGACATGGAATTTTCAAGGCGCGCAAAAGCGTCGTGTAGACAATTGCAAAATCATAAGAATCGCCTTTTTTGTCTTCGAGCAAGTCTTTTACATCTGAGCCTGATTTTCTGAGTTTTTTTGTAACCGCAAAATTTTCAAGCATATATTCGTAAATCATTTTTGCCTGAAAATACGGATTAGTTTCTTTTTTGACGATTTTTTTTGCAAGGCCGGCAAAATCTTCATCTTCCGAAGCAATAACTTCATCCGGTTTTGTAAATGCCGTGTAAAGAACGCGAGATTTTGCTGCAAAAGGTTTTACATTTTTTGCGTTAACCTTGGTTTGAACCGCGTAATCTTCAACAACAAAACTATGAGTAAAAGTAATTTTTTTTGAAGATGCCTTAGAAAGTTCTGTTTGATGAATTACCGTGTTCTGATAATTTTCAAAAACCGGCTCAGGAGTACATTCCGTCATCTGAACAAAAGGCTGCCGTGAGTTTTTTACAGGCCGCGGAACGTGCAGAGAAATAGTCGTATTTGATTTTGAATTTATGTCGTCTATATCTGTGTTTAAGTGAATTAAGTATGTTTTTTTGTCAGAATATTTTTTGGTTCCGAGCGTAGATTTTAAATTTAAGCCTGCATAATTGCTAGTTCCTTTTTCTGTCTGAACGTAAATATTTCCACTGGCAGCGCCGTTTGGAACTCTTACGTGAATTTCGCTGTCGCTCCAATATTCGTAATCGTAATCTTCGCCAGCAGCTTCGATAAAGGCAATATCATCGGAAGAGGTTGAATTTTCCGGTAAATTTGCCGTAAAGAAAATTTTTGAATTGCTGCGGACTGTTCCAAAATTTGTTCCGCTCAAAACAATCAGCTGCCCTACAAAAGCGGATTCTGGAGAAACTGAAGAAATTACAGGCATTATTGTTTTTGTATCTGGCGGAACTTCAACAGGGATTCCTGCTTCATTTGCAAAAAATCCAGGTTTTGACTGCCCTGCTTTTGTTGAAACAATTACAAGCCCATCTTGAACATTTGACGGTAAAACGAGCTTTATGTGCTCGTCTGTCCATTCAAGAAAACCAGAAGCCGTAATTCTTGAACCGCCGACTTCTACAAAGTCAGAAGATTTTTTTAAGCTGCCGAAATTTCGCCCCGCAATTACCATAACATCGCCAGGAGAACCTACAGACGGAGTTATAGAATCAATTTGCGGTATTTTTCTAGCCTGATATGTTACAACAGAAACAAAAACAAGAACAAAAAAAATTGCAAAAATTATCGAACAAGTTCTGAATAAAGGATATTTTCTAAAAAGAACTGAAAACTTTTCAGCGATTTTCAATTTTTTCTGCCTTCCTCATTGGAATAGTGTACATACGTGGAACTTCTATTCTAACAGAGACGGACGAATTGTTAAAGTCCGGGCGAAAAACATCAATATCGTCAAAACTGTCGTTCAAATTAGAAGCAAGGCTAGTAGCCGAAACAACCTTTTGGTTTGGATTGAGAACCGGTGAATCGGAGTTTTCTTCTTTTGCTTCTATTTTTTCTTCAACCTGTTTGGCAGAACTAAGAGCCGTAGAAATTTTTAAGCTGTCCAAATTTCCATCAACTACGACCCTGCTTTCCTGGATCGGCTTTATCTGAGTCCGGGCAATGGCAGTAAGCTCTTTCTGTTCTTTTGAATTTGATTTTAAACTGAGAGGAGTTACAATAACCGCGAAAACCGCAGCGACGGCCGCAAAACCGCTCGCCCACTTTATGTATGGCCGAACAATGTATGATTTTTCGCAGCGCTCAGTTGTTTTCTTAAAACGCATCTTTGTCTGGAGGCGCTCAAAGCTCTGCTCAAGATAAGTCTGGTCAAGTCTTACAGAAAGAGCATCTTCTCTAAAAGGAACAGAAACCTTTCTGAGTTTTTCGAGCTCGGCCTTACATTTTTCACAGCCTGCAACATGGTTTTCATATTCCTTTAAAAATTCTTCCGGGAGTTCGCCATCGAGATAAATTGAATGAAGATCTTTTTCAGGACAAGTAGACATCATCGCCTCCAATGAGTTTTTCCAGTTGTTCTCGGGCACGGAACATGCGAATTTTTACATTTCCTTCCGTAATTCCCAAAACTTTTCCGATTTCTTTATAATTTAAATCTCCGTATTCACGAAGAATAATCACTTCTTTTAATGTTTTAGGCAGTTTTTCTAAAGCAGCAAGCGCAATTTTTTGAGTTTCCTGCCTTAACAAATCTGTTTCGCCGGAAGTCTGTTGACGTCTGTCTTCGTAAAGTGCCTTTTGATAAGCAGTTCTTTCTCTTTTTTTGCGGAGCGCATAATTCAGCGAAGCATTTTTTACTACTCTTATAAGCCAGAATTTTGCATCGTTCATTGTAGGAAACGACATTTTTTTTTCGCTGGCCTTTATGTAAGAGTCGTGAACAATGTCTTCCGCTGCATCTTCATCATTTACAATACGCCACGAAACCTTAAAGAGAAGAATCATAGTTTCATTGTAAATGCGGCGAAAATCCGCGGAGTTTGCAGCATTCAACGGTTTTTCACTGGCTTCCACATTATTAGAAATCATCTTTGCCTCAAAAAGTTACAGAAAAAATAAGAAAAATCTTATTTTCAATTTATTTTAATTTCGTTTCCAGGTTGGTCCCTGTGCAGTGTCTATAATCGTAATTCCGCGGGCTGCAAGGTCATTACGAATTTGGTCGGCTTTTGCGAAATCCTTCGCTTTTTTTGCCGCTGTACGCTCCTCAACAAGCGCGGTGATTTCCGCCGCTTCCGGGTCGCCTGCGTGGTCATCTGCCTTTGAAGAGATTTCCGTCTGCTTTTCAAGCTCGGCAAACGCGTTTTCAATCACTTTGAGCGAGAGAACTTTGTCCATCGTAAAAATATCGGCAAGGCAGTCAACTGCAGGGCGGCTTTTTCCGTTTGATTCTTTCTGCATTGCGGCCATTGCAACTGGAGTCAAAAGGTCGTTTTCGAGGCCTTCGCGGAACTTTTTAAGATTTTCGCTTTCACCGTCTTTGCGCAGTTTTTCGGCAATAGATGAAAGTTTTTCAGCGTAGTTTTCTTTTGTAAGACCGAGATTTTCCTCGCTGTTCGCTTTTTGAATCAGCTTTGCGACTCTCGCGTTCAATGCCGCGCGTCCGTTTTTTGCTCCGTCCATCGCGTCCCAAGAAAAATAAATCTGCTTGCGGTAGTGTCCGCCCAAAAGGAAGAATCTGTAGTCAAGCGCGTCGTAGCCTTTGTCAAGAAGCGACTGCAGGCGCAGAAAATTTCCAGAAGACTTCGACATCTTGTTTCCGCCCTCGATTACCAGAAATTCATTGTGAAGCCAGTATTTTACCCACGGACCTTCAGCCCTTTCTTCCGGCGTGAAGCTTCCTTCCGACTGCGCAATCTCGTTTGTGTGGTGGACTGGAATGTGGTCAACACCGCCAGTGTGAATGTCGATGTGCTTTCCGAGATATTTCATGCTCATCGCCGAGCACTCGATATGCCAGCCCGGATAGCCTCTCCCCCACGGAGAATCCCAAGTCATCGCCTGGTTTTCAAATTTAGATTTTGTGAACCAAAGCACAAAGTCGCCCGGATTCCGCTTGTTCTCGTCGATAATTGAAACCTTTCTTCTTCCGGCTCCGGCTTTAAGCTCGTCAAGGTTCAAGTTCGCGAGCTTTCCATAGTCAGGATAAGTTGAAATGTCATAGTAAAGATTTCCACCCGCTGTGTAAGTGTGTCCGTTCGCCTCGATTTTCTTGATAAGCTCAATCATATCGGAAATATGCTCGGTCGCCTTGCAGATAACGTCCGGGTGGCGGATATTAAGCGCGTCGATGTCCGCCATAAAAGCGTCAGTGTAGAATTTCGCAACGTCAAGAACGCTCTGGTGCCGCTCCTCGGCAGTCTTAACCATTTTGTCCTCGCCGTCGTCAGCGTCTCCAGTCAAATGTCCAACGTCGGTGATGTTCATAACGTGCTTGATGTCGTAGCCAAGATAGGTCAGAGTTTTGTCGAGAATGTCAAGAAAAACGTATGCGCGCAGGTTTCCTATGTGCGCGTAATTGTAAACTGTCGGGCCGCAGCCGTAAAATCCGACATATTTTTTATCCGGGTCAACTGGAACAAATTCTTCAATCTTTTTTCCCATTGTGTTGAAAAGTTTAAGCGCCATATTGTTCTCCTTATAAAAAGTCAACGAGAAAATCTCAATTTTCGATTTGACTTTTAAAGCGCATTCGCAAATGAAATTAGAATGCGCAGTTGATGGGGAAGTTTGCAACGCAAACTTTCAAAACTGAAAACTGACACTATTTTTGGCAGTTTTCAGTTTGCTCTCCATATTTTTATGATTTTTTCGGGAGTTCCGGCGCGCTGCGCCGTCGGGCTTTTCGTGGTTCCGCTCTCGCTCCATTGTTTTGGGAAGCGGTTTTTGAAAGCCCTGCCAGCCCCAAAACAACGCGCTGCGCCACTACAATCCCTAACTCGATTTCATTATAATTTTCATATGATTTTAAGCCAATTTTCTCTTCTTTTCAATGATACGAAAAATTTCCGCGGAGAAGCAAAGCAAAACGAAAGCCTTGCAAAGCACTGCACAATGCGCGTCGGCGGCCCCGCAAAACTTTTCATCGAGCCTTTTGACACGGAAAGCCTTGTTTTCGCATTGAAAAGCGCGGAAAAAGCCGGGCTTGACTTTTATCTGCTCGGCGGCGGAAGCAACACGGTTTTTCCGGACGAAGGAATGAATCTTGTAATCTGCACAAGAAAAATCGGCTTGGAAGAGCCGGCAGAGTCGGCTCAGTCGGCTGAGCCGGTCCGCTTGCTGGAAAACAGCGAGGCTTGCGGAGCTAAGCGAATTCTTTGCCCGGCTGGCGCAAGCTGGGGCAGCGTTCTTGGATTCTGCAAAAAAAACAATCTCGGCGGCTTCGAGCCTTTTACAGCGCTGAGCGGAACAGTCGGCGGCGCGGTCTTTATGAACGCAAGCTGCTTTGGACTTGCAACTTCGGACAGGCTTTTAAGCGTAAGATATTTTGACGCTCAAAAAAACGAGATTTTGACTTATAAAACTGAAGAAAAAGACTGGGACTATAAAAAATCGCCTTTCCAGCCTTTAAAAGAAAAGCAAGAAGGGGGCGTTACGGGGGATTTGCCCCCGTTGAAGGGGGTAGCGGAAAACGCGCAGGTTGAGCCTTGCGAGACCGGAGCGGTTGGAGCGAGGGGGACTTTTCCCCCGCATGATAAAAATGAGAAAAAAATAATTCTCTCGGCTGAATTCAAGGTAAAAGACGGTTTTGACGGCGGACTTTCGGAAAATGTGCGGCAAAAACGGGTGTCTATGGGGCATTTTAGGGCGGCGAGCGCGGGTTCGGCTTTTAAGAACGAGCCTGAGAAGGGGATTGTCGCCGGAAAGCTGATTGACGAGTGCGGACTAAAAGGCTTTTCGGCTGGCGGCGCGCAGATTGCTCCTTGGCACGCGAATTTTATAATAAATCCTGACGGAAAGGCGGCTGCGGCGGACATTCGCGCTTTGGTTGAGACGGTGCAAAAAAAAGTTTTTGAGGAAAAAGGCGTTCTTTTAAAGCCTGAAATTATTTTTGCGTGAAAGCGCATTTTGACGAATCAAGAAAAAGCGTTTGGACGGCAATCGTCACCATGACGAATCAAGAAAAAGCATTTGGACGGCGTTCGTCATCATGACGAATAGAGAAAAAGCGCTTGGTCGGCTTTCGTCATCATGACGAATCAAGACAAAGTGTTTGGACGGCAATCGTCATTTTGACGAAGCTCGAAAAAGTGTTTGGACGGCGTTCGTCATCATGACGAAGCGAGAAAAAGC
>NZ_DLLH01000032.1:19030-19297 GCF_002476655.1 Treponema sp. UBA7567 | reverse complement strand
TCAGCACAACACTGATTAGTTTATCATTACAGCGCTGACTAACTAATCAGTATATTAGTGATATGTTAATCAGCACACCGCTTACCAGTTTTATCAGCGCATAGATGATTAGCCTTATCATTACATTACTGATTAGCCTAATCAGCAGTAATTAACACGGAGATGTTGCAATCAATATCATTGAGATAAAGAAAAGATTAGCACAGAACAAATTCCAGCAAATGAACGGAGATTTTTATTAGCCCAAAATGTCGAGTTTTGATAAGA